>JALTHX010000233.1:0-19164 GCA_027076005.1 Caldisericaceae bacterium | reverse complement strand
CCCTTGAGGCTTGATAAAGAGCAAATTAAAAAATTCTTGCCTCACAGAGAACCATTCTTATTTGTTGATGAGATTATTGAAGTAATCCCCGGCAAGAGTGTTATTGGCAAAAAGGTGGTTAGAAAAGAAGAGCCCTTTTTTAAGGGGCATTTTCCGGGGATGCCTGTGTTTCCAGGCGTGCTAATGGTAGAAACAATGGCGCAAATTTCCGCATTTATTATTCTTACAATCCCTGGCATGGAACACCTTTTCGGATTATTTACGGGTATTGAGAAGTTCCGCTTTAGAAAGGTTGTAAAGCCGGGAGATACTCTTATTGTTAAATCTCATGTTATTTCTTACAGACATGGCCTTGCAAGAAGCGAAGGAAAAGTATACGTAAATAATAAAGTTGTTGCAGAAGGTATTGTAGATGCTGTTTTTACCAATAAAGAAAAAGCAATGGAGGCGTAATGATGTCTGACGTAGGGATTGTTGGAGTAGGAAGTTATGTTCCGGAAAAAGTTGTTACAAACTTTGATTTGGAAAAAATTTTGGACACTTCAGACGAGTGGATAAGAACAAGAACTGGTATTATTGAAAGGCGCTTTGCTGATGATAAGCAGACTACAAGTGACCTTGCTGCAATTGCAGCCGAAAGAGCTATTAAAGATGCAGGAATTTCTCCGGAAGATATAGGGCTAATTATTGTTGGTACAAACTCTCCTGATATGCGTTATCCCGCGACCGCTTGTCTCGTTCAAGATAAAATTGGTGCAAAGAATGCTGCTGCATTTGATTTGCAGGCAGGTTGCCCCGGTTGGATATTTGCTACCACGGCAGGTGCGCAATTTGTCAAATCGGGTATGTATAAATATGTGCTTACGATTGGTGCAGAAGTTATTACAAGAATGATGGATAAAACGGATAGATATACGTATGTTCTTTTCGGTGATGGGGCAGGAGCTACTGTTTTAGGAAATGTAGATAAAGGCGGATTTAAATCGTTTGAGTTGTATGCGGATGGAAGTCTTGCCGAATATCTTACCTTTCCGGCAGGAGGCTCTAAGTTACCTTTTAGCCAAGAAGTTTTAGATAAAAAGTTGCATTATACGCAAATGAACGGCAGGGAAGTATTTAAGTTTTCTGTCAGAGAGATAGGCAGAATTTCAAAAAATGTTATTGGCAAAGCTGGCATTAGTGCGGAAGACGTACGTTGGTTTATTCCGCATCAAGCAAATATACGTATTATAGATGCAGGAATGAAACGGATAGGTATCCCTAAGGATAAAGTAGTGATAACGATTGATAAATACGGAAATTCATCTGCTGCTTCCATTCCTATTGCATTGGATGATATATACCGTAATGGTAAAATCAAAAAGGGTGATAATCTTCTTATGGTATCGTTTGGTGCAGGGATGACGTCTGGTGCATTTATTGTGGAGTGGTCAAAATGATTGCATTTGTTTTTCCAGGTCAGGGTTCTCAGTATGCGGGAATGAGCAAAAAAATTCCCAATTCTTTCATAAAGAAGGATTTATTTGAGAGAGCTTCAAATATTGTAGGATTTGACCTTCTTAATTTCTGTGATAATGGCCCTTCGGATATTCTTACGTCCACCGAGAATGCACAACCTGCTCTTTTTACTGTTTCCTCAATATACGACGTGATGCTTAAAGATAAAAACATTAAGCCTGAAATTGTGGCAGGTCACAGTTTGGGTGAATATTCAGCTCTTTTTTCAGCAGGCGTTTTTTCTTTTGAAACAGGAGTTGCTCTTGTAAGGAAGAGAGGACTATTGATGAAAGAAGCTTCTAAGAAAGCACCTGGCAAAATGCTTGCCGTTATTGGGTTGAGTGACGAGAAAATAAAAGATGTTGTAAAAGAGGCTTCACAGTTTGGCATTATTGTAGCAGCCAATTTCAACTCTCCTGGTCAAGTTGTTCTTTCAGGACAGAATACTGCTGTGGAAAAAGCAGTGGGTATTGCTAAAAATTATGGTGCAAGACTTGCCCGTATATTAAATGTTTCTGCACCATTTCATTCTCCTTTGATGCTTCCCATCGTAAAAGAGATGAGTGAATACATAGATAAAATTCTTTTTAACAAGCCTGAAGTCCCCATTGTACAGAACGTAAACGGGGAAGTTGCAGAGGATACGAAACTTATTAAGGATAATTTGAAGAAGCAACTTACCTCTGCTGTTTTATGGACTAAATCGATTGATACAATGCGCAAGTTGGGTGTAGATAAATTTTATGAAGTAGGTTCTAAAAATGTGCTTAAGGGGTTGATAGGGCGGACGGCTAAAGGTGTTGATGTAGTTCTTTCAGAGGTGTTAGTGAATGCGTAGTATTGACTTAACAGGTTTAAAAGCAGTTGTTACAGGTGGCTCCAGAGGAATTGGTCGTTCTACAGCAATAACTCTTGCCGAATGTGGGGCTGATGTTGCGATTTTGTACGCGCATAATTTATCAGCTGCGGAAGAAACAAAAAAACTTATTGAAGCTCAAAAAAGGAAGTCTCTTGCTTTGAAATGTAATGTAGTAAATGAAGAAGATGTCCAAAAAACCATTGAATATATTGTAAAAGAATTTGGCAAAATTGACATACTTGTTAACAATGCCGGGATAAACAGAGACGGTTTAATTATGCGTATGACTGATGAAGATTGGGATAAAGTGTTAGAAACAAATTTGAAAGGTGCATTCTTAATGACGAAACATGTTTTGAAATATATGATTAAGAACAGGTTCGGTAGAATTGTCAATATTTCTTCTATTGTCGGGATAACCGGCAATGTTGGACAAGCAAATTATGTTTCTTCGAAAGCAGGTTTAATAGGGCTTACAAAGGTTACCGCGGTTGAATATTTGTCAAGAAACATAACTGCAAATGCTATTGCGCCTGGATTTATAGAAACTGATATGACTAAAAAACTCTCGCAGAAGGTTAAAGATGAGTTTCTCAAGAAGGTGCTAAAAAAAGCACCTGGAAACCCAAATGATGTTGCAAACACTGTTGCGTTTATTGTATCACCTCTTGCATCTTACATAACAGGTGCTACAATTGTAATTGATGGTGGTTTAAGTTTAGGTTAAAGATAAAAATTTTAAAGGAGGCTTTATTATGGAAGAAAAAGAAATTAGATCAAAAGTTGCAGAAATTATTAAGGACAAACTTGGAGTAGAAGACAGTAAAATTGTTGATGAAGCAAAGTATGTAGAGGATCTTGGTGCAGATTCTCTAAGTCTTGTAGACATTGCAATGGCACTTGAGGATGAATTCGGAATGAAAATTCCGGATGAGGATATTGAAAAGATTACAACAGTAGGTTCGACAGTCCAGTACATTAAGGACAATCTTAAATAATATGAAAAATAGAGTAGTTATAACCGGGCTAGGGATTGTGTCCCCTATCGGGATAGGTAAAGATACGTTTTTACAGGGTCTTACGGAAGGCCGGTCCGGTGTATCTCGAATCACTCTATTCGACTCAACTGAGTTCGCTGTTCAAATTGCCGGTGAGGTAAAAGGTTTTAATCCGGAGAACTACTTTGATAGAAAGGAAATCAGGAGATTGGATAGGGTTCAGCAGTTTGCCTTCGTAGCTGCAAAAGAGGCAGTTGAAGATGCTGGAATTAAAACAGATACAGAAGACGTTGAGCGTATTGGTGTATATGTAACTTCCGGAGTAGGTGGTTTACGTTCTATACAAGACCAGCAGAGGATACTTATAGAAAAAGGGCCTAGAAGGGTAAGCCCGTTCCTTATTACACAAATGATAGTAGATGCTATTCCTGCTTATATTGCAATGCGGTTTGGTTTTAAGGGAACTACGCTTTCTACTGTTGCTGCTTGTGCATCTGCTACTCAGACGATTGGTGAGGCAATGCTTGCAATCCAGCGCGGAGATCTAGATGTCATAGTTGCAGGCGGTGCTGATGCAGCAATTACAGAAATGGGAGTAGCTGCTTTTTCTTCAATGCGAGCTCTTTCTAAAAGGAATGATTCTCCGGAAACTGCTTCCCGCCCATTCGATAAAACACGTGATGGATTCGTGATAGGCGAAGGAGCTGGTGTTCTCATTCTTGAGTCGTTAGAGCATGCGGAGAAGCGAGGTGTCCATATTTATGCGGAGCTTTCAGGTTATGGTGCGACAACGGATGCATATCATACTACTGCTCCTGACCCTACTGTTTCTCAAATCAAGAGAGTAATGGTTATCGCAATGGATAAAGCCGGTGTAAGCAGAACAGATGTAGATTATATTAATGCTCACGGTACTTCCACCCCAATGAACGATAAATATGAAACTTTAGCAATCAAACAGGTTTTTGGGGAGCAAGCATATAAAATTCCTATAAGCTCTACAAAGTCTATGATAGGACATTTGCTTGGTGCATCGGGAGCGGCAGAATCAGTGGCTACTGCTTTATCTATCGATAACGGTTTAATTTTTCCTACGATAAATTATCAGGAAAAAGACCCTGAGTGCGATTTGGATTATGTACCGAATAAAACTCGCAAACACCAGGTAAAGGTTGCTCTTAAAAATTCATTTGGATTTGGCGGCCATAATGTTTCCCTGATTTTTAAAAAATTCCAATAAATATTTGCTTTTGTTTATTGCCCGGTTAATTGCCGGGCTTTTTTATTTGTATAAATAAATTATTTATGAATTTGTATAAATAAGCGCTATAATAAAAATAAATTCTTGTCAGGGGGCATTTATGGATAACATTTTTAAAAAAGAAATTGTAAGGTTTGGTAGGCTTCTTTATGAGCGTAACTTAAATGTAGCCTATGGCGGAAACTTTTCTATCAGAAACGATGATAGGATATACATTACGCCAAGTGGGCTGAACAAGGCTTTCCTTGAGGAAGAAGACGTTTTAGTAACTGACCTCGATGGAAACATCCTTGAAAAACCCTCTAAACCCTTAAAGCCTTCGTCCGAATCAAAGATGCATTATGCGATTTATAGGCTACGAAACAATGTTAATGCTATCATTCATTCACATCCTCCATATTGTGTTGCCCTTTCCATTGCACACCAGTCTCTAAATCATCTATTGCCTGAAACTACGATTATTCTTGGAAAGGTTAACTTCGTGCCCTATGTTACTCCAGGCGGCTGGGAATTGGGAAATGCTGTTGCAAACTCTCTTAAGGAAGGCGATGCCTGCATTATGGGGAATCATGGAGCGGCTACCGTAGGTAAAGATTTGTTTGAGGCATTTAATAAGCTTGAACTTCTCGAATCTACTGCAAAGTCTTTTATATTTGCAAAACTTATCGGTAACGTGAAAGAACTTCCTGAAGATGACAAAATGGCTTTTTTAAAGATGTATAACGATCTTTCTTAAATTTTTTGCCTCTAAAGAGAATATCTGTTTAAAAAATAGGTAGTCAAGTTAGCGTATAATAGTATTTAAGGGAGGGAGTTATGAAATTTATATTTGTTACGGGCGGAGTGGTTTCTTCTTTGGGAAAAGGAACCGCAGTTTCTTCGATTGGGATGTTATTAAAGGCACGGGGTTTTAAAGTAAACGCCGTGAAGATTGACCCATACCTGCAGATTGATGCTGGCACTATGTCTCCATATGAGCACGGAGAAGTATTTGTTACCAAAGATGGTGGAGAAACGGATCTTGATATTGGGAATTATGAAAGGTTTATTGATTGTGAACTTTCTGCTGAAAACAGCATTACAACTGGTAAAATATATTGGAGCGTACTTAATAGGGAGAGGCATGGCGACTATTTAGGAAAAACTGTTCAAATTATTCCCCATATTACTGATGAGATTAAAAAACGGCTTTTTGAACTTTCAGAGGGTTTCGATGTAACAATTGTAGAGATTGGGGGAACTGTCGGTGACATAGAAGGACTCCCATTTTTAGAAGCAATAAGGCAAATGAAGAAAGATGCAGGGAAAGATAATATTTTATATATTCATCTCTCTTTACTTCCCTATTTAAAAACTTCAAAGGAAATAAAAACAAAACCTACTCAACATAGTGTAAAAGAGTTAAGAGGTATTGGAATTCAGCCTGATATTTTGTTGTGCAGGACAGAAGTTCCTATTACGGAGCAAGTAAAAGATAAACTATCCTTGTTCTGTGATGTGGAGAGAAGGGCGGTAATTCAGGGCATAAACGTAGAGAGTATCTATGAAATACCCCTGATTTTTGAAAAGGAAGGGCTTGGGGATATTATTACGGAAAAACTTCATCTTGGGAAAAAAGTTCCTGATTTAAAAGACTGGCAGGATTTTGCAAACAGAATTTTATTTCCGGAAAGGGAAATTACTATTTCAATCATTGCAAAATATCCAAAATTAAAAGATGCTTACACAAGTGTAATACAGTCTCTCATCCATGCAGGTGCAAGTAACAATACGCGAGTTAAACTAAACTGGGTGGATTCTGAAGAACTTGAGGATAAAAACTATAACGAAATTCTTAACAATTTCAGGAATGAGAAAAAATTAAGTGGCATACTCGTTCCGGGTGGATTTGGCAAAAGAGGGATAGAAGGAAAAATAAATGCAATTCGGTATGCGCGGGAAAATAATATTCCTTTCCTTGGGCTTTGCCTCGGGTTGCAGTGTGCGGTAATTGAATTTGCGAGGAATGTATGTAATTTGAAGGATGCTAATTCTACTGAGTTTAATGAAAAAACACCTTACCCTGTAATTGATTTGATGCCTGAACAAAAAGATATCAAAGATAAAGGTGGAACAATGAGATTGGGGGAATACCCTGCAGAGTTGAAGAAGGGAACTGTTGTTTTTTCTCTGTATGGGAGAAGTAATATTTCGGAGAGGCATAGGCACCGCTATGAGGTAAATCCCAAATATGTGCCTATTCTGGAAGATAACGGGCTTACGGTGTCGGGAACTTCTCCAGATGGTAGATTAGTTGAATTTATAGAAATTACTAACCATAAATTCTTTGTTGCAACTCAAGCACATCCTGAGTTCAAATCTCGCCCAAACCATTGCTCCCCTCTTTTTGATGGATTTATTAAAAAATCTTACTCTTAAAAAAAGGAAATTACGCACTTCTGTCGTATTTATAAATGATGGAAGATTTAAAAGGATATTTGGACAAATTACGAGACAGTTTAGATATTGTTTCTGTTATTTCTCGCTACGTAAAGCTCAAGAAAAGAGGTAGGAATTATGTAGGGCTGTGCCCTTTCCATGATGAAAAAACACCCTCTTTTGTTGTGAGCCCTGAAAAGCAAATTTTTCATTGCTTTGGATGTGGGGCAAGTGGTGATGTAGTTAAATTTCTGATGAGGATAGAAGACATCGATTTCAAAACTGCGGTAAAGGAGCTTGCAAAAGAAGCAGGGATGACTGTTCCGCATTTCTCTAAATCCGCTCAGGATAATTCTTCTGAGAAAAGTAGGCTTAAAGAAGTAATGAATATTGCTGAAACTTTTTTTAAATCCCAACTTAACATAAATGTAATAGATTATCTAAAGGAAAGGGGTGTAACCGAGCAATCTATTGAAAAATTCGGGATAGGTTTTGCCCCTAATAATGGGGATAAGTTTATTACTTATACCAAGCAACGAGGAGTTTCTATAGATGAGCTTAAAAATGCAGGCCTTGCAAGAGTGGACAAAAACGGAAAAATCTATGCGTATTTTTGGAACAGAATTATTCTCCCCATTTTTGATTTACGTGGAGACATTATTGCTTTTGGCGGAAGAATTTTCGGAACGGGCGAGCCTAAATATCTGAATTCCCCTGATACAATTCTATTTACAAAAGGAAATATTCTTTACCCATTTAATATTGCTAAAGCGGGAGTTAGGCAAAAGCATGCAGCCCTTGTTGTAGAAGGGTATTTTGATTCTCTTACCTTACAACAGGAAGGTATTGATATTGCTGTTTCTTCTATGGGAACTTCATTTACGGATGCGCAGGCGAAACTTCTTAAACGATTTGCAGATATTGCCTATTTTCTTTACGACGATGATGCAGCAGGCATTAAAGGTGCCGAAAGAGCAGTGGAAGTATGCAGCAAAAGAGGTCTTGAAATAAAGATTGCAGTTCCATTTGAAGGTTTGGATCCGGATGAGATTGTTCTTAAGTACGGGAAAGAGAAAATAGAAAAAATGATAGCGAATGCAGATGATCCGCTAAAATTTATAGCCGAAGCAGAATTAAAGATTGAGGGTAATTCTCCCCAGGGGCGTACCCGCGTAATGCAGAAACTTATTGAAACAATTTCTAAAATTGCAAATAAAACGGAAGCGTATGAATATATTAAGCAAATTGGCAATATTTTCGATATGGACACTGCTGTACTTATTGATCAGTATAACGCATTAAAAAAGAGCTATGGGAAAAAGCAATACAGGAAAGACGAATTGCCCATAAAGAAAGATAAAGTTGTTACTGCCGAGGAACTCCTCACTCAAGCTGTAATTCAAAGGCCGGATTTTTTGCCCCTTATTATGGCTAACTTAGATATTGAAAGTTTTTTTGGTGTAGAATATAAAAACATTTTTTTAAAAGCCAAAAATGACATAGAAAATGGACGTAGCCCTGACCCTAAAAGTTGGAGCGGACTTTCAGATAAAGAACTGTCTATTGCTGCTGAGCTTGCTTTGAGGGATAGTATGCTTGTTAACGAGGTAGCGATAAAACAAACTATTGAGATTATAAAAAAAGATTTGTTTTTACGAAGCAGGGCTCCTGAACTTTTTAAAGAATACGAGGAAACGGGAAACTTAGATAAATTAAGGGAGTACAATAGTATTCAGCAAAAGCTCGGAGGAAGATGGGCTTATTATAGTCAAAAAAAACAGGAAGGTGCTAAAGATGAATGAAGAAAAAGAAAAATCTTTAAAAATGATTAAAAATTACCTTAAGAAATTAAAAGATCTTACGAAAGAAGAGAAAGAAACAGTGAGAAAACTTTTTGAGAGAGGAAGAATTACAGGAGCGCTTACCTATGAAGAGGCAGCTAGTGCCCTCGAAAAAATTCCTCTTTCTGTAAAACGTATAGACGAATTTTTTATAATGCTCTCCAAACTTGGTGTTAAATTTGGCAGTGAGAGGAATATTAGCCGCGCAATGGGTAGCAGGTCTTCCAGGGCTGCTATTGAGAATTCTGAAATTTCTGAGCTTAAAAATCCTGTACAGTCCTATCTTTCAAATATCGGTGCCATTGATTTGCTTACCCCTAAATTAGAGCAAGAGCTCGGCCGTAAAATAAAAGAAGAACATGATGAGGTAGCTAAGAGAGAAGTGATAGAAGCAAATTTGAGGCTTGTTGTAAGCATTGCAAAGCGATATACCGGCCATGGCCTTTCATTTTTGGATCTCGTCCAAGAGGGAAATCTTGGCCTAATTCGAGCTGTAGAGAAGTTTGATTATACAAAAGGATATCGATTTTCTACCTATGCAACCTGGTGGATCAGGCAGGCGATTACACGTGCACTTGCAGATCAATCGAGGTTAATCCGCGTTCCTGTCCATATGGTAGAAAGTATTAATAGAATTGAGCGTGCGGTTAAAGAACTTATGCAGGAACTTGGCAGAGAACCTACCTATAAGGAGCTTGCTGCGAGGACCGAAATTCCAGAGAAAAAGATTACCAAGTATTTGAGGCTTGCGCAGCAGCCGCTTTCGCTTGAGATGCCTGTTGGTGATGAAGATGAAAGTAGGCTTGAGAATTTTATTGAGGATACGCGTTCGCTTACCCCTGAAGGGGAAACAATGAATTCTTATTATCGTGAGCAACTCGAAAGGGTAATGGATAAACTTACTCCAAGGGAGCGTGAAATTGTAAAGCTCCGTGCAGGACTCGGCGGAGAATATCCCCATACTTTAGAGGAAGTAGGCACCATTTTTGGTGTAACAAGGGAAAGAATCAGGCAAATTGAGGCTAAGGCGAAAAGAAAGCTTGGTAAATATTTAAAAGAGATTGAGCAGGAGAAGAAAAAGGCAAAACAGCTTTAATAAATTTTATTTCCTGGTGGAGCATAGTGTTCTGGCTGCAGCAATATAACCTTTCCATTTTTATCATTTACGCCTAATACAAGTACTTCTGAAAAGAAATTCCCTATTTGTTTTGGAGGAAAATTTACAACTGCTACAATTTCCTTATTGAGTAAATCTTCTATTTTGTATAGTTCTGTTATTTGTGCGCTTGATTTTTTAATTCCCAATTCTCCAAAATCTATCAGAAGTTTATATGCGGGTTTTCGTGCTTTTAAAAACTTTTCTGCTTTTATTATTCTGCCCACCCTAATGTCTATTTTCTGAAAATCATTGAAATTTACTTTTTTATCGTTCATATTTTTTAAAGTTAGCAAACTCCTTTACGATATTTATGGCTACCTCTACGGCTTTTTCCATTGATTGAACAGGTACATACTCAAACACACTGTGTTCGTTATGTCCACCTGTGAATAAATTCGGTGTAGGTATCCCCATAAATGAAAGTCTTGCTCCGTCTGTGCCGCCCCTTATCGGTTCAATCTTAGGTGTGATGTTTGCATTTTTTATAGCATTTACTGCTATTTCCATTGCTTCCGGATAAGCTTCTATTATTTCTTTCATATTATAATAGCTGTCTTTTATCTCAATGTTGATGGTATTTTCACCATATTTTTTGTTTAAGAAGTTTACACATTCTGCAAGATATTCTTTTTTGGCCTCAAACTTTTCTTTATTATGGTCTCTTATAAGGAGTTTTATAGTTGCCTCTCCTGTATCTCCGCTTATTTGATACGGATGGTAAAATCCTTCGTAAAGTGCTGTATATTCGGGTGCTTCATTATGGGGAAGCATTGATAAAAGATCCATAGTAATCTTTATAGCATTTTTCATTTTATTTTTTGCAAAGCCTGGGTGTATGTTCTCTCCTTTAATTTTTACTGTTGCCGTTGCAGCATTAAAATTTTCTGTTTCAAGGTGGCCAATTCCTCCGCCATCTATAGTATATGCATATTCTGCTCCGAATTTTTTTGTATCAAATTTGTCCATTCCTTTTCCAATTTCTTCATCAGGCGTAAATGCAATTTTGATAGGGCCATGTTTAAATTCCGGGTGAGAGCTGACAAAACTTGCCATCTCCATAATTTCTGCAACTCCTGCTTTATCATCGGCTCCTAAAAGTGTTGTTCCGTCTGTTACAATAACATCCCAACCCGAATATTTTTTTATACATGGAAATTCGCTTGTCCTTAAAACAATATTTTTCTTTTTGTTGAGCACAATATCTTTTCCATTGTATTTTTCTACGATTCTTGGTTTTACATTTTCTCCAGGTGCATCAGGGGCTGTATCCATATGCGAAATGAATCCTACGGAGGGTGTATTCGGAATATTGCCCTCAATATTGCAGTAAACATATCCGAATTTGTCTACCTCTGCAGGAAACCCCATTGCTTTGCACTCTTTCACTAAAAGTTTGGCAAGAACAATCTCGTTAGGATTGCTTGGAAATGAATTTGATTCCTCATTGGATTGCGTGTTTATTTTTACATAATTGAAAAATCTTTCTATTAATTTTTTATTCATATTCTTACCGCCTTTGTTTTCTATTTTCATTCTATTATATTATAATCAAAAATAAGACTTAAAAGAATTCTTTGGCAAATTTTTATTGGAATAATAAAAAAGTATGTAAAATATAAATAAGATTAACATTTTATAGGGAGGTAAATATGGCAGAATTTCATTTGAAATGCGAAAAAGAGGATATTGCTGAATATGTGATGCTTGTTGGCAATCCGCAACGTGCAGAAAAAGTTTCAAAGCTTTTGGAAAGCCCGAGGCTTGTTAATGAGTACCGGCTACTTTACGTTTACACGGGTACATATAAAGGGGAGCGGATTACTGTTGCAACAACCGGTATGGGTGCGCCTTCCACTGCAATTGTGCTTGAAGAGCTTATCCATCTTGGTGGTAAAGTTTTTATAAGAGTTGGTTCGGCTGGTGGCATTGACCCGAATCTCAGCGTGGGCGATGTGGTAATTGCCACTGGAAGCGTGCGTGATGACGGCACAACTCCGGTATACTTAAGGCCGTCTTTTCCTGCAGTTGCTGATTTTGACATATTGAAAACAATGATTGAAACAGGCAAAGAAATTAAAAAAGACGTGGCGTATGGGGTTGTAATATCTGAAGACCCATTCTACATCCCCTATCCAAAAGAAGAAATGGAAAAGTTTGCACAAAGCGGGGTTAAAGCAATAGAGATGGAAAGCGGATGCGTATTTATAGTTTCTCAGTTTAGGGGAGTAAAGGCGGGCGCAGTATTTGGGCTTGACGGCAACGTTTATATGAACAAAATAAAACCAGAAGGAACAGAAAATATCTATAAACAAGGCGAAGAAGCAGCTATAAAAATTGGGCTTGAGTCATTATATAAGCTTTCTAAGGAAGGAATCAAATGAGAGTAAAAGACGAAGTAATGGACGCACTCCAGAACGGTAATCCGGTTGTTGCTCTTGAGTCAACGATTATTGCACAGGGTATGCCTTATCCGAAGAATGTGGAAATTGCACTGGCCGTGGAGGATGAAGTAAGAAAAGAAGGTGCTATTCCTGCAACGATAGGTATTATTGGCGGCCAGATTATCGTGGGAATGACTAAAGACCAAATTGAGTACATAGGAAAAGCAGAAAACGTACTGAAGCTTTCTACTAGAGAAATCCCATACTGTTTGGCAATGAATAGGGATGGTGCAACTACTGTATCTGCTACGTCCTATATAGCTGAAATTGCGGGAATTGAAGTATTTGCAACAGGTGGCATAGGAGGAGTGCATCGCGGTGCTTCTGAAACTTTTGATATATCAAGGGACCTTGATGAGCTATCCGAAAGGGATGTAATCGTTGTTTCTGCCGGTGCAAAATCAATTCTTGACCTTCCGAAAACTCTGGAATACTTAGAAACGAAAGGTGTACTTGTTGTAGGTTTTGGCACGGATGAATTTCCTGCTTTTTATACGAGAAAGTCCAGATTAACTATTCTGAAAGTGGACTCTGCTAAAGAAATCGCCTCTATATATAGCAAAAAGCAATCTATTGGCATTGAGTCTGCAGTACTTGTTGCAAATCCTATCCCTGAGGAATACGATATCCCGAAGGAAGAAGTGGATAAATGGATTAATCAGGCAGTAAAAGAATCATTTGATAGGGGCGTCAAAGGCAAAGCGCTTACCCCATTTTTGCTTGCCAGGATTGTGGAAATTAGTGAAGGCAAAGCACTCGAAGCAAATACGGAGCTCGTTAAAAATAATGCACGTGTTGCTGCAAAGATTGCAAAAGCCTTGCACAGCTGATGGACTGGACAAAAGATTATTTTGACGAATTTTATTTAAATTATTTTTTGCGGAATCAACGCGAAGATATTACTGATAAGCAAATTAATCTGGTCAAAAGTCTTTTTAAGAAAGGGAACACAATTCTGGATGCAGGATGTGGGATCGGCAGACATACTATAAAATTGGGAGAACTGGGATTCAATGTATTAGGTGTTGACAGTTCTCCTTTATACATTAAAATTGCAAAGGAAAAAGCAGAAAGCAAAAAACTTTCAAATGTTTCGTTCCGTGTAAGTGATATCCGTGATCTTAATTTTTCAGATGAATTTGATGGTGTTGTAAGCTTATGGTCTTCTTTTGGGTATTTTAATGATGAAACGAATTTTAAAATTGTAGAAAATTTTCATAAAGTTTTAAGAATTGGCGGCAAACTTATTCTTGATGTGGAAAATAGAGATTACATTTTGAAATATTTTGTAAGGGAAACTTTTAAGGAAAGCGGTGATACTTTTATTCTGGAGAGGAGAAGATTTCATCCGAAAGAATCTGTAGTTACTACTCATAGATATATAATTGGTAAAGATTTTAGAAGAGATTACGTAAGGCATATCAGAATTTATTCGGCAACTGAGCTAATTAATTTATTTAAACGTGTAGGGTTCAAAGTTTCTGAGGTTTACGGGGATTATGACTTTGAAAAGTTTTCTGAAAGTTCTAAAAGAATAATAATTATAGGGATAAAGTCTTGACTAAAATGCAGGAATGGATAAAATATTACTGTAAGTGTAATATTATATAGGAGGCCAATTAATGGACGTGATTTTAAAAGTGGAAGATTTGTGGCTCAAGAAGGGTAATAAAGATATAATTAAAAACTTTAATTTAGATATTGAAAGGCACCTTATTTCAGTTGTGCTCGGCGTAAATGGGGCGGGAAAAAGTTCTCTTGCCTATGTTCTTATGGGGCTTTCGGGCTATAAACCGGACAAGGGAAGAATTTTTTTTAAGAATAAAAACATTACCGGTCTGAGTGTTACTAAACGTGCGAAAATGGGAATGACGCTTGCCTGGCAAACACCAGCGGGTTTCGAAGGGCTTACAGTTAAAGATTATATTATGATAGGAATGAAAAATAAATCTATTTTTGCTGTAAAGGATGCTCTGGGCAGTGTGGCTTTAGACCCAATACTTTATATGAATAGGGTAGTGGATAAATCCCTGAGCGGTGGTGAGCGTAAAAGAATTGAACTTGCCGCAGTGTATGCGATGCATCCGGACCTTGTGATTTTGGATGAACCGGATTCAGGAATTGATATCCTTTCATTGGAAAGCGTGAAGAGATTGATAAAAGGGTTTAAAATGAACGGCTCTACAGTATTGCTGATTACTCATAGGGATGAAGTAGCAGATATAGCTGATAAAGCATTTCTTATGTGCAGCGGTTCTATTATCAGAGATGGTACGCCGGGAGAAATTTCCGATTACTTTAAAAATGAATGTAACAGCTGTAATCATAAGGGAATGCCCGAACAGAACCTTGCCAAAGAGAAGGGAGGTATATAGTTATGGTTGCAAAAGTAATAGACGAATATGCTGAAATGATGAATGCGTATGAACAGAGCGGTGGAAAGATTGGAGAATTTTCTAATCCCAATGTTCCTTCCATTGTAATTAGTGGCAATAAAGTACTTGGAAAAAATGAAGTTAAGGGATTAATAATAGAACCTACACCAACAAAGGACGGCGTAGATGTTAAAATTACCGTAAAAAGCGGTACAAAAATTTTGTATCCTATGGCTCTTTGTTTCGGGGTTCTTCCAAAAGATGGTACGCAGATAATAAATATGGAGGCAATAATTGAGGATAATGCAGGAATGAATGCGATTTCGCACTGCGTTTTTCCTAATGCTCGGCATATTATTCACAAGATGAATTACGATGTGCATATCGGAAAACATAGCTTTTTCCGTTATGAAGAAGTGCATTTTCATGGAGAGCAAGGAGGGGTAGAGGTTGTTCCTTTCACCTCCGGTACTGTGGGTGAAGGTTCTTACTTTAAATCTACCTTTACGCTTAAAGAGGGAAGAGTTGGCAAACTTGATATAAAGTATGATATGGATGTGGAAAAGAATGGAAAGCTTGAGCTGTATTCAAAAGTGTGGGCAAAAGGGAACGATATTGTAAATATAGAGGAAAAAGGCAATTTAGAAGGCGAAGAAGCAAGAGCTCTTATAAAAAGCAGAGTTGTTTTGCAGGATGAATCGCACAGTAAGGTTGTTTCCGTAGTAAATGCTCGTGCGCCTTATTCAAGAGGCCATGTTGATTGTATGGAAGTTGTTCAAGATAATGCAGTTGCAGAAGCGGTCCCGATTGTAGGAGTTTCTAATCATCTTGCAAAAGTTACGCATGAAGCTGCTATAGGATCCCTTGATTCTAAGGAGATAGAAACACTTGAGGCAAGAGGTTTGTCAGAAGATGAAGCAATCAAAGTTGTAGTAGGGGGGTTATTAAAATAATATGATTGTAACCACGTTGGAAGGGTATGCATTAAAAGCTTTAATGTATATTGCCAATAAGGATAGTAAAAGGGCAACTGTTAAGGAAATTGCCAAAGAAAATAGGATTTCTTTTCCGTATATTCTTCGTATTTGCTCTGAACTGAGAAAAAATGGAATCCTCACGAGCATTAGGGGAAGAGATGGCGGGTATGTGTTGAAAAGATCTCCGTCCGATGTTTCCATATATGAAATTATAAAAGCTGTGGGAAGAGAAACAGTAGAACTAAAATGTGACTATGGCAAGCGGACAGAGCTCCCCTGTTATCAGGTTGAATGTATATCCCTTAAAGCATGGGCTCTTATTAGAAACAGAGTGGATAATACTTTGAAAAAAATAATGTTATCGGATTTAATTTCGGAGAAAGGAGATACAAAGAAATGGCAGTACAACAAACACAAGTAATTGACGTATTAAAAACTACATTTATTCCTGGAGTTAAAAAATTATTACTTTCTGCAGGAATGCTTAGGGAAGTAAAGGTGCAGGGGGATAAAGTTTTAATTTCTGTTACAATTCCTCAAGTATCCAGTGAAGATGAGCAAAAACTCAGAGCATCGCTTACTAACCGAATCAAAGCATTAGGGGCAAATGAAGTGCAAATAGACATTAGTTTCAAGAAAGAGCAGAAAATTAAGTATTCTATTGCTGTTGCTTCCGGAAAAGGAGGAGTGGGCAAATCCACGGTAAGTGTAAACCTCGCCGTTAGTTTAGCAAAGCTTGGCAAAAAGGTAGGGGTTTTGGATGCGGACGTGCACGGTCCGAATGTGCCTATAATGTTTGGTATCACTGAGCATCCTACGGTGAACGAAGAAAAGCGCCTTATTCCTATTGAAAAATATGGAGTTAAAGTAATGTCTCTTGGTTTTTTACTGGAAAATCGGTCTACCCCAGTTATTTGGAGAGGTCCTCTTGTAACAAAAGCAATTGAGCAGCTTTACAATGATGTGGAATGGGGAGAATTAGATTATTTACTTATTGATTTACCTCCCGGAACTGGCGACGCAGCTCTTACAGTTACTCAGTCACTTCCCTTGAAATACGGCCTGATTGTTACAACGCCTCAGGATGTTGCAATTGCGGATGCTTCTAAAGCACTCGTAATGTTCAAACAGATGAAAACGCCTGTGCTTGGGGTAATTGAGAATATGTCTTATTTTATTTGCCCGCATTGTGGTGAAAAAAGTGAGATTTTCGGTCATGGCGGCGGTGAAAAAATGAGCCTTGAAAATGGCGTGCCCTTCCTCGGAAAAGTGCCTCTTGAAATGAAAGTGCGCGAAGGTGGCGACAGAGGAGTGCCTGCGGCAGCCAGCGAAGAGAAAACAGAAACAAAGGATGCATTCTTGAAAATTGCGAAGAAAGTGATGGAAGTTTCTGATAAATAAGTAATAGGAGGGGAAGAGAATGAGAAAATTAGTTGTATGGGTTCTTGTTGTTATACTCGTACTTGGTTTTGTATATGTAGGTGGCAACTTACTTGAAGCAGTTAACGGGAACGTAAATGAGCGTAAAAGCTTTGACGTTAGTTACCTGCCTTATGCAGATACTGTATTAGTAAGCCAAAGCGGAGAAAGCGCAACAAATACATTTTTCCCTTCTCTTACCCTTTTCCATTCTCAAAGCAGTGATAACGGTGAAACGATTTATCTTTATAAAAATCCTATTTCAGAAGTTAGAATTAAAGAAACAGTTAATACAAGCATAAGCCCTGTTGACAAAACTCTTTATGACTTTAATAAAAATGGATTTACTACAAACTTTTATTGGGAGAATGGGTTTCCAATAATAGACGCTGTGCGGGTGAATAAAGAATTATTCTCTTCTGTTTGGAGAAACTGGGAATTTACCTCTTCAAACAAAGAATCACTTCAGTCTCTGCTTTCTGCAATTTTGCAAAAAGGCAAGCTTATAAAAGATGACCCTGATTTTCAGATGTTGTGGCAAACGCCAAATGACAAATCGCTCTATGGGATTGTTTACAACGATGCAAGAGATGCTTTTACCGAGAAACTACAAATTCCATTTTTTAAGTTTTCGTATCCCCTTTATTTCTCTTATGATGAGAATAAAAAGGAATTTACAACGGAAAGCTTGAATAGTGTGCCGCAAGGTTCGCTTTTCTTTAAACCATTTGATTTTGATAGTGCTTTGCTTGAGATTGCAGAGCCGGAAACCGATGTAATTAAAAAACTCATAACGAACAGTGGGCTTCAAATGATAATTTCTGAAAAACTTGGGCTTCCATTTGAAAAATTTTCTCTTTTTTCCTCTATGAACAGTGGAGAATTTGTTCTGTTCAATCAAAGCGATTTTCTCTTTGCTGTAAAGTCAACTCCTATAAGCAACACTCTTTACAGAAATGAAATAATGCAGCTCGTTGCAAATGCAAAAGCAACAAGCGAAAAGATAAATAATTTTTCTTTGGTAACTTACTTTGCTCCGAACGTTCGTTTCTATGCATTGGAAATGCCGTCGATGTTTATAATTTCTACAAAGAAAGATGCACTTAAGCAGATTGCGGAAAAGTCAACACCTGTGTTGAGCGTGGAAAGCACCTCGGAGTTCATTTCAGTAAAAAAATCTTTTAACGATATTGCAACGCTGTATAGCCTTAACGTTAACCCTTTAAAATTACCTGTGTTTGCAACATCTTGCACTTTAACTCAAACTCAAAAAGACGGCAAACTTACTGCAAAAATAACTTTCGGAAAATAATAATCTGCAAAATAAATTTATAAATTTTCATTGCATTAATTTATGCAGTGTATATTCTAATATGCTGTTTTTGTAAATATAATAGATACTGTCAATAGTTTTGTGTCAAATTCTTTCATAGTGTAGAAGCCCCCGCTTTATCAGTTGTGTTCAGTATTTTATGTGTTTTAAGTGGCCTTTCTTCATTATTTTTGTTTAATTTATTTGTTTTATTCAATTTCTTTTCTTTTTTATTTCCATATCTTTCTTCCCTTATCTTTATCACTGCATCCCTTGCATTTTGGAATCCTCTTAGCTTTCTTGAAGCATACTTCTCATTCATATCTATGGATACAAGGTAGACTATCTTCTCTGCAGAGTTTACTTGAGGGAATACCTCTATTACTTTTGTCCTTCTTTTAACTTCTTTGATAAACCTTTCAACTGTATTTGTTGTATAGATATACCTTCTTATCTCTTTAGGATAGTTAAAGAATGTGGTCAGTGTACCAAGGTTATTCTTCCAGCTTCTCACTATGTATGGATATATATTCTTCCATTTTGTTTGGAATACATTGAATGCATCTATGAATGCTTCTTTTGTATCCTGATGGATGATATGCCTTAA
>JALTHX010000232.1:0-6839 GCA_027076005.1 Caldisericaceae bacterium | reverse complement strand
AGTTCTCGTTCGTTATAGGGTTTTCCAAAAGAGTTACGTCGTTTACTTTGATATCATCTTTTGCAATAGTCTGTGGCAGGTATGTTCCTTCAGGGAAAAGAATAGTGATTGAATCTTTGCCCTTAGTGAGTGTACCTCCAGCACCTGTATAAAATATTATTGTGTAGCCAGACACGCTGGTTGCACCAAAGTTTGTAAGAGAAACAATTGGTGCTGTAATATGAGAAGCTTCGATTTGAACATAAAATGAAACAGGAGTAAGGTCTTTGGAAGTATATATTTTTAAAGCATACTCTCCTTTTACCAAAGGGTTTCTGATTCCGAAAGATTTGTCTATGATTACAGTTACTGTGCCGTTTTTAACATCAACAGGCAAGGTAATAGATAGCACCTTTTGGTTTATTTTGCCTGTTTCGCAGTTTACCCCGTTTATTTTGATTTTGGAAAAATCAGAAGCGCCCTGAAATGAAAATTCATCAGGGAATTCTACAAAAACCTCATCCTTGCCCTTCTCGAGCATGCCTGCACTTGAAGTAATAAAACTAACTTTTATTTCAGAGAATGCGTTCTGTATTCGTGGATTTAGTGTAACCTGAAGGTTTTTAACAGAAGTTCCTTTTATTTCATATACGGTGTTTGCAAAAAACGGATCTTTATTCGTAAGCACTGAAATGAAATAGTTCCCAGGTAATTTCGGATTAGTAATCCCAGCGTCTGCTAAAATCTGTATGGAAACAAAACTACTTGGAGGAATTACCACACCTGTATCCAAATGAATTGTTAAAATGTTATTGTTTAGATTAATCGAATTTGCTTTTATGCCATTAACAAGAATGTCGTCTACGCTGATTTGGTTTTTCGCAAAGTATACGTCAGCGGAGAAAGCAATAGTAATGTAATCGCCATTAGAACCGTTTAATCCGCCAGTAGCAGATGTGTAAAAATTAATAAGATACATTGCAGGGCTATTTGAGGTATTAGGTTGAGTGATGATAGACAGATGAGTTATTCCTTGTTTAATAGTGACGGTTTTATTTTGCGGAGAAGGTTCATTTGAAAGGCCGATAAGAAAACCATAATCGTTGGGAGAGTCAGGATTTCTTATCATCGCTTTCTTGTTAATCTGTATCACTATTTCCGTATTTTTTTGAATGGAAGAATTCAAATAAATTTTCAAAATCATAGAGGAGATCTCTACTTTAGAAACAGGTTCCCCATTAATTGTTACAAGAGAAGAAGAAATGTTTTGTGGCAAAACAAAGCCCGTAGGAAAATTTATATAAATATAGTCGTTGGTAGATAGATCTGAAGTAACTTGCATATCAATAAGATATTCTCCATAGGAATCCACGGAATTGGGAGTAATTACAAATGTAATAACAGATAGATTACTTTTTGCGTTTACGTTCAAGGGCGTAAACATTAAAAAAAGCAGCAAAACTAAAATAACAGATAAAATTTTTCTCATCCTTTCCTCCTTGCTTATTTACTTTCCAAATTATACTGCATAAATCTTATTTTAAAAAAAAGGTTTTTAGATAAAATTAGATAGGAGGCGAAATATGAATATAAAAGAAGAAGTACTTTCATTAAAAGACGAAGTAATATCTATCCGAAGAGATCTGCATAAACATCCGGAGCTCGGATTCAAAGAGGTAAGGACTTCAGAAATCATTGAAAACTACCTTAAGAATTTAGGAATAGAAGTTAAAACACACGTTGCAAAAACAGGGGTTGTAGGATTAATTAGAGGAAAAGAAGAGGGAAAAACAATCCTCCTCAGGGCAGATATGGATGCTCTTCCAATAGAGGAATTAAACGATGTTTCCTATAAATCCGTAAACAAGGGGGTAATGCATGCTTGCGGGCACGATGGCCACACTGCAATGCTGCTTGTTGCTGCAAAAGTACTGGCACACCATAAAGACGAACTTAAAGGAAACGTAAAGCTTATTTTTCAGCCATCTGAAGAAAAAGACCCAGGTGGTGCAATAAAAATGATCAAAGAAGGTGTAATGGAAAACCCACCTGTGGAGAAAGCATTTGGAATGCATCTTGGAAATATGATACCCGCGGGAATTATAGGTATAAAAGAAGGCGTATTTACCGCAGAGGCGGACAGATTTAAAATAATAATTACAGGTAAGGGAGGGCATGGTGCTTACCCGCACACTTCCGTAGACCCTGTTATTATTGCTTCACAAACAGTGATGAATTTGCAAACCATTGTTTCAAGGGAAATTAACCCGATACAACCTATTGTGCTAACCGTCGGAAAAATACAATCTGGAGATGTGTTTAATGTAATTCCGGAAACGGCAGAATTGCTTGGCACAGTGAGAACTTTAGATAAAAACGTTGCAAAATCAATTCCGGAAAGAATTCAACGAATTGCAGAAAATACAGCAAAGGTGTTTAGAGGCAGTGCAAAGGTAGAGCACCACTTTGGATACCCGCCTATTGTGAACAGTAAAGAAGAAACAAACTATGTTATAAAAATAGCCGAAGGAGTGGTGGGAAGGGAGCACGTCTTAGCAACCCCTGTTTCGATGGGCGGAGAGGATATGTCTTATTTCCTTGAGAAAGTGCCAGGCGCGTTCTTCTGGCTTGGTTCAATGAACAAAGAAAAAGGATTAGACAAACCTCATCATTCTGCATACTTCAATTTTGATGAGGATGTATTACCTATAGGAGTTGAGATGCATGTAAAAATTGCAATGGGAATTTTAAAGTAGAGCCTGTTTTGTTATAATGCATCTATGGTAGAAAAAAACAAGAACCTTAAATGGAATTTCTTTGTTGGAGTGATACACGGAGTCCTGTTTAACGGAGGAGTTGCTTTTAGCAGCACTACAACGGTTATTCCTGCATTCTTAAATATGCTTACCCCATCAAGCATAATTATAGGATTTTCCTATATGATAATGGGAAAAGGAAGAGGAATTTTAGGTGTACTTCCTCAGCTTTTCATAGCAAATAGGCTTGAAACTGAACCGTATAAAAAAACATTACTGATAAAAGCAATAACAGTACGTGCAATAAGCTGGGGATTGCTTGCTCTTTCCACATTGCTATTTGCTGCCCGATACCCGCATTTAATGGTTTGGATTCTTGTTCTACTTTTAGGGGTGTTTACATTTATGGGTGGCGTTGCAGCAATTCCATTTTCAGATATTTTCGGAAAAGCAATTCCTTCCAAACTAAGAGGAAGATTCTTTGGATTACGAGGATTTTTAGGTGGCATTATCGCTATTTTTGCGGGCATTGCCGTTAAATATATTCTTCAGAGCAAAGTTTTATATTTCCCAAAAAATTACGCTTTTATATTTTTTCTTTCATTTATTTTTGTGAGCGTATCCTATGCGTTTCTTGCATCTGTAAAGGAACCTGAAGGAGAGGTTCACAAAGATACGCTTCCGTTTAATGTGTTCCTCAAAAAAGCAGGTAATATTATAAAAACTGACTTAAATTTTAGAAATTTTCTCATAGTGGAAGTACTTGTTGGGGCAAGCTCACTATCTTTGCCCTTTTATATAATTTATGCCAGAAAAATATTAAAATTTCCGGTAAGCGCAGCGGGAACATTTCTTGCGATTCAGATGATAGGCCTCGTGCTGTCAAATTTATTATGGGCATACATATCCGATTATAAAGGGAATAAATTAGTCGTAAGCCTTACTGCGCTTGCTGCGTTTCTCACCCCAATAATAGCCATACTTAGCAAAAATAATTTTATATTATTTTCTTTAACGTTCTTATTTATAGGTTTTACTTTTTCTGGTATGAGTGTAGGTTATACGAATTTTATCCTGGATCAATCGCCTCCCAAAGAAAGGCCGGCATACTTAGGATTAAACGGTACCCTGACTTTTCCTGTTCTTACTTATTCGCTGATTGGAGGAATACTTATAAAATTTGTTTCTTATAAAACTCTATTTATTGTAACTGCAGCAATTGTGTTTCTGGGAATGATACTTACGTATAATCTAAAAGAGCCGCGTTTACTAAACTGACTTTTCTTTTATTAGTTTTAGTACTTCTTTTTTGAATTCCTGATACAAATTTTTTTCCTGAACGGTTTTTATTATTTTACCTTTCTTAAAAATAATGCCGCTATGCTTTCCACCTGCAAGTCCTATATCCGCATCTCTTGCTTCGCCCGGGCCGTTCACCACACAACCCATTATTGCAATTTTTAACGGAATTTTTACATTTGCAAAATCTAATTTTGCTTTTTTAACGAGTGAAAATAAGTCAATCTCACAGCGCCCACAGGTTGGACAGGAAACAATTGTCAGACCCTTTTTTCTAAGATGCAAGGATTTTAACAAAGTAATTCCGGCTTCTACTTCTCTAAAGGGGTTATCGCTTATGGAATACCTTATTGTATCTCCTATACCACTAAACAAGAGGTAACCAATGCCAGCGCTGCTTTTTACTAAAGATTCATCCAGTGGCCCTGCCTCAGTTACACCAAGGTGCAACGGGTAATCAATGATTTCGGCAATTTTGAGGTTTGCCTGAATTGTTGTAAGCACATCTGAAGTTTTAATAGAAACTACAATATTATCAAAATCGGCTTCATTAAGAGTTTTTATCTCGTTCAAAACGCTGCCAGTAAGTGCTTGAACTACATCTTCTGGCTTACTCCTAAAAGAACCGAGGTTTGCTCCTACTCGAATTGGAATGCCACGTTCTTTTGCAAGTTTTGCAACTCTTTTTATCGATTCTTTATCCTTTATATTTGATGGGTTAAGTCTTATCTTATCAGCGCCATTTAAGATTGATGTCTCTGCAAGTTTTGGGTCAAAATGTATATCCGCAATAATAGGAATATGAATTTGTTTTTTAATCGAATTTATTGCACGTGCCGCTTCTATATCCGGCACAGCTACCCTAATGATTTCGCATCCTGCATCTTCAAGCTCTAAAATTTGGTTTACTGTAGCAGTAATGTTTCTGGTATCTGTTTTTGTCATTGATTGGACGGCAACAGAAGAACTGCCGCCAATTACCACGTTCCCTATATTTACTCTGCGGGATTTTCTTCTCACTTACCAAAAAGCCTCATAACATCATGAATACTTATCAAGACCATTAATCCTAAAAGAATCATAAAACCTGTACCTTGAACCGCCATTTGTTTTTCAGGTGGGACGGGTTTATGAGTTATGCCCTCCCATATCAGTAGAACAAGCCAGCTTCCGTCGAGTGCAGGAAGGGGAAGAAGATTTGTAAATCCAAGCGCAATACTGATGAATGCACTAAACCATAACAGATTCATAAGACCGCCTGAAGCAGCTTGTCCTGTTATGGCGATAATTCCTATTGGGCCTGCAATAGATGTTACCCCTTGTTTCGTAAATAGCATCGGGATAAATATAAACATTTTGTATAGTAATTTAGCTGTCCAAACTGTACCTTCCCATAAAGCCTGTAAAAATGGGTATCGTTTTCCGGAACGGTAAATTCCAACCACCCAGTTCTGTGTGGCAGAGTCTTTTTTTGGAGTTACATTTATGGTTACGTCCTTATCTTTTCTCTCTACTAAAATTTTCAGGGGTTTGCCGTTGCTTGCGTGAACAAGCTCAGTCATTTTTTCCCAATTATCGGTTACTTTTATTCCATTAATTTCGATAATTTTATCCCCTACTTGAATACCTGCTTCATAGGCAGGCCCGTTTTTTACAAGTGCGCCTACGGTTGTTGTCGGAACAAATGGATTGCCAAAAGTAGAAAAAACTATCGCAAAAATTACAATTGCGAGAATAAAATTCATTCCAGGCCCCATAAAAATGGTAAAGAACCTCTGCCAAAATCCCTTTTTATAGTACCCGTTAGGGGCATCAAAATCACCTTCCATTCCCTTTATCTTTGCGTATCCCAATATAGGCAAAGCACCAACCTTGTAAAGCGTTTCTTTAAACTTTTTTTGCCAAATGGTAGGGCCAAAACCTATACTGAGCTCTTCTACTGCTATGCCTGAGAGCTTTGCTGCGCTAAAATGCCCCAATTCGTGTATTAAAGCCAAAAGTCCTATTACTACTGTCCCAATTATTATTTGCCAGACTATGTTCATTGCATTCTCCTTCTCACTATTTTATTTGCAGTCATTATAGCATTTTTGTAGAGTTCTTCAACCTGCTCTGCGGAATCTATTTTTTTTACGTCAAATTTTGTTGCAGTTTCAGTAATTACATTTTCAATATCAGTAAATTTTATTTTTTTATCAAGAAATGCCTGCACTGCTACTTCGTCAGATGCAGTAAGCACAGGCAGGAGGCCTTCATTTGTTTTAGCGATATTTAGCACTTTTCTGAACGCGGGAAACTTCTCGTGGTCCATTTCATAGAACGTAAGTTTACCAGCTTTAGTAAGATTTAAATATTCAATATGCGATTCGTTTCTATTGGGATAGGTCAGTGCAAATTGAATTGGGTAATACATACGTGTGGGGCTTAGAATAGCCTTTATGTTGCCGTCGATAAATTCAACAAGTGAGTGAACAATGCTTTCCCTGTGGATTATTACTTCTATTCTTTTGTAATCTATTCCAAACAAAAAATGTGACTCTATCACTTCAAAAGCTTTGTTCACCATTGTGGCAGAGTCAATTGTAATCTTTTTGCCCATTTTCCAGTTAGGGTGTTTTAATGCATCCTCAGAAGAAACATCTGCCAATAATTCTTTATCTAAATCCCTGAAAGAGCCGCCCGACCCCGTGATAATAAGTCTCCGGACTGATTTTTTATTTTCTCCGAGCATTGCTTGAAATATTGCAGAAGGTTCACTATCGATTGGAATAATAAACCCGGGGAAATCATTATTAAATATGAGAT
>JALTHX010000231.1:0-6869 GCA_027076005.1 Caldisericaceae bacterium | reverse complement strand
TTATTGAGCGGTTAGGACAAATACGTAAAAGTATTTTACTTTATTGGTTTTTAGGCATAGTTTAGTAAATCTTGAGATATTCAACACCGCAATGTTCAGCATAAGTGCAATCTCTTTGTTGCTTAGTTTTCTATCCTTCTCGAAGGGAGACTCCAATTTATTATGGTAAAACTCCTCTCCACGTTTCCAAAATTTCATTTTCACGGTTAGGTTTTGGGATGGAAAGCTTTTTATGGATACCATTTATGGTAAAATAAAAATAAGGAGGAAAGAAAAATGGAATTTAATGATATGAATGTAAAAAATACTTTGACTTTTTTGCTTGCAGGCGGAAAAGGGCAGAGGCTTTATCCGCTAACAGAAGAACGTGCAAAACCTGCTGTTCCATTTGGGGGTAAATATAGAATTATTGATTTTACTTTGAGTAATTGCGTAAATTCAGGGCTTAGAAAAATACTTGTTGCGACACAGTATAAATCGGCATCTCTCAGCAGGCATCTTTCCGTGGGATGGAACTTTCTGAGCAGCATGTTTGATGAATATATTATGGATGTTCCTCCTCAGCAGAGGTTCGGGGAAAAATGGTACACAGGGACTGCCGATGCTGTTTACCAGAACTTATACTTTGCAGAAAGAGAAAAGCCAAAGTATGTTATTATACTTTCTGGAGACCACATATATCAGATGGATTACAGAGAAATGCTTTCTTTTCATATAACGAGCGGTGCTGATATTACAATTGGTACTGTCGTTATAGAAAGTGAGCGTGCTTCTGCGTTTGGTGTGATGCATGTTGACAGGGACGACAGAGTGATTGACTTTAAAGAAAAACCTAAAAATCCCTCTGAAATTCCTGATAAGAAAGGTTTTTCCCTTGCTTCTATGGGGATATATATATTCAGTATAAAAAGTTTAATAGATTTACTTATCCATGATGCCGAAATTTCTACATCGTCTCACGATTTTGGAAAAGACGTGATACCTTATTCGATTCACCAAAAGTTTAAAATTTATGCGTACAGATTTATAGGTAGAAATGGAAATCAGAGGTATTGGCAGGATGTGGGCACAATTGACTCGTTTTACGAGGCTAATATGGATCTTCTCTCACCTATTCCAAAATTGAATTTGTATGATAAGGAATGGCCTATTTATACGCATGCGAGACAGCTTCCCCCCGTTAAGTTTGCCTCTATATATAAGAATAACCGGGAAATTAATGGGAGTGCGATAAATTCATTGGTGGGAGACGGTTCTATTATAATAGGTTCTGCTGTAGAACATTCTGTAATTTTTCCTAACGTAAAAATTTACGAAAATTCTTTTATTAAAAATTCTATAATATTTAATGATTGTGTTATTGGAAGAAATGTTCGTTTGAGCAAAGTAATAGTAGATAAACTTGTCAATATTCCCGATAATATTTCAATTGGTGTGAATTTAGAAAGAGACAAGCATTATTTCCATGTTTCTCCCTCGGGTATTGTTGTAATACCGCGCGGGTATAAATTTTCTAATGATTTTCCAAGGGGGGTAGGATATGAAGAAGAAAAGCTATGAAGAGATGAATAGGAAAGAACTTCTGCGAATTGCTAAACTTTATGGAGTAAAAGGTAGGCATAGAATGACCAAGGAAAAATTGATAAAGGCTATCTCTGAGAAAAAAGAACCAATAGAAAAATTAAGAAATTTTGAGGAAAAGCTAAAACAAAAGAATCTTCCTCATAAGTACGACAAGAATCACATTGAGCTTTTGCCAAAAGAACCGGGTGTTGTTTACGTCCACTGGGAAATACGGAACCAAAAGAAACAACCTATATTAAAACTTATGGAGAAAAAGAAATCTGTGCTCGCAATACCTGTTATGTCCAAGATAGGTGACGGCTATATGCATGTGGATGAAGGTAAAAACCTGAGGGCGGTAATTGGCATTGAATCGGGAAAACAATTTAAGAAAATTGTCGAGTCAGAAGAAATTGCTGTTCCCGTGAGTTTTCCTTCTAACGACAGGACAGTCAAGTGGGCAAAAGTTGACCTTAAGAAAGGAAAAGTACGAAAAACTCGAAAAAATACAAAAGCAACAAAAAAATTGGAAGAGAAAAAGGAAAAAACCGAAAAAATAGCGAAAACTGTAAAATATATACATATCCCAAAGGGTAAGCAAAGTGATTAAAGTAAATAACTTGTCTTATTCGTATAATAGTAAAAGTTATGCAGTAAAAGATGTTTCTTTTGTTATTGAGAATGGTGAGGTTTTTGGTTTACTTGGGCCGAATGGTGCCGGAAAAACAACTACCCAAAACATTATGATTGGCTTACTTCCTCTGCAGAAAGGAGAAGTACTTTATGATGGGATTTCCATTAAACAAAGTAAATCAGGCTTTTTCAACAGTATCGGGGTTTCATTTGAGCAGCCGAACCTTTATGGAAAGCTTACAGGCTACGAGAATTTAAAATACTTTGCTGGCCTATTTGATGTTGCCACGAGAGATCCCCTTGAACTGCTGAAAAGAGTTGGTTTGTCGGATGTAGCCCATAAAAGAGTTATTGCTTATTCAAAAGGAATGAAACAGCGGCTTGTTTTTGCGAGAGCATTAATCAATAATCCAAAAAGGATTTTTCTTGACGAACCACTTTCAGGACTTGACCCGAATACTGCAAGCTTTATTAAGGAAATAATCAAAGAGCAAAAAAAGGCTGGGAAAACTGTTTTACTTACAACACACAATATGTTTGTTGCTGAGGAGCTCTGTGACACAGTTGCTTTTATAAATGACGGAGAGATTGCTGCCATTGACAGCCCGAGGAACTTAAAGCTTAAATACGGGCAGAACTCCATCAAAGTAGAATACAAAGAAGCGGGAAGATTAAAAAGCAATATATTTTTTTTGGAAAATAAAAAAGACAAAGAAAACTTTGTAAATTTGATTAAAACGAAGAATATTGAAATAATTCATTCGCAGGAAGCCACGCTCGAGCAAGTATTTATTAAACTTACCGGAAGGGGACTTTCTTAAGGATGAAAAGGGTTTTCATCCTTTTACGATTGGACTTCCTGGAAACCGTGAGAAATAGCCTTTATTGGAGCCTTCTTATTACAGCAATTGTCGCGATTATTTTTATCGATTTTGTTATCCCGGCGAAACTTAATCTCGTGCCTGAATCTCTGTTTTATGATGGAAGCAGCGGTAAAATTATGGAACGGTACCTTGTGAATAGCGGGGTTAGCAAAAAAGATATTATAGGTAGCAAAGAGAAGCTTATTGAGAATGTTAAAAAAGGTAGTTCCCAAATGGGTCTTGTATTTGAGGGAAGTATTGAAAATCCCAAGTTTACATTGGTTTATTCTGATACTGTTTCTAAAAATAACGTGAGGCTTGTAGAAGCATCGATAAATAAATTTATTCAAATGTTGAGAAACAATGTGCATAATAATACTTTTCAAATTAAATTTTTGCGTGCTAAAGGAAAGCCAATTCCATTAAATAAAAATACTATACCGATATTTATTGTTCTTGAAGTAGTCATATTGGGATTTATGCTTGTTTCTATAATGATGTTTCAAGAAAAGCAAGAAGGCACTGTCCTTGCTTACAGGGTGACGCCTTCTGGAACTTTGGCCTATATTACTTCTAAATCTTTGCTTTTCCTTGTTTCCAGCCTTGTTTACGGTGGGATAATTATTTTATTTACTATGGGAGTAAAAGTAAACTTCATTTATCTTTTTCTTATTATTTCATTAAGTAGTTTGCTTATGACGCTTGTTGGACTTTTTGTAGGTATTTTTTTCAATGATATATCTGGCTGGTTCCCGTGGGGTATCTTAATATTAGTTATTAATACGGTCCCTATTATTTCTTATGTAAATCCAACATTTTCTCCTTTGTGGGTGAAAGCTATACCTTCATACTATGTTTTGTTCTCTGTAAGAGAAATTCTTTTTTCTACTGGTAAATCAGGTTTTATTGCGCCTGTTTTGTCTATGCTTATCTTAGAATGTATTGTAATGTTTCTTATCAGTTTTTGGGGGGTTAAGAAAAAATTAATGGAAGCAGGCAGCTATAATGTTTAAGCGAATTTTATCGATTGTTAAGCAGGATACAACAACTGCACTCAGAGACAATATTATTATATATATGTTGGTAGTTCCCATTATTTTAGCAATCGGTATTAAAGCTCTTATCCCTTCCGTTGGAAACTCCCCGATTAAATTTGCCGTTGAAACAAATATTGGTGTCCCTTTAATCCAACAGCTTAAAAATTATGGCCAGGTAGAAATACTTCCGTCTAAAACGGAAGTGATAAAAAGAGTTAATCTTATTGATGATGTTCCTGGTATAGTAAACGATAACGGCAAGCTTGAAGTTTTACTTGAAGGGAATGAGAATCCTAATGTTGAAAAAATTGTTAGCCTTGTTGTAAGCACCGTTCTGTCCGGGGAACCATCGGTAAAGATTAGTGAAATTCCAATTCAGAATAAAAAATTTCCAATAGAAGGGTATGCTATAATTCTGTTGATTTTTATGGCTATTTTAATAGGTGCGTCCTGGTCAGGGTTTAATATTGTAGAAGAAAGGGAAAGTGGTGCTATTAGAGCCCTGGCTGTTTCTCCACTTACTCTTTCTCAATATATTTTTGCACGCTCCTTACTTGTGTTTTTAGCAGGTACGGTACTTACATTTTTAATGACATTTATAATGGGTGCTAAACCTGTAAGCTATACCGAACTCTTTATTGGTGTCCTATTTTCTACCGGTGTTGGGGTAGCCTGTAGCTTAGTGATAGGCCTCTTAGCCGAAAATCAACTTACGGCTATTGCCGTTATGAAAGTGCTGGGTTTTGTTTACTTAACTTTGCCTTTGGTTTCTATCTTTGTTTCTGACAGGCTTCAATTTCTTTTTTATGTACTTCCCAACTATTGGATGTTTCAGATGTTTAAAAGTCTTTATGTTGTCGATCATTTATTCGATTTTTGGTTCTCAGGATTACTTACTTTGGTAAGCGGATTTATTTTGCTAATTATATCTGTTCCTTTTGTTAGAAGAAAATTAAGGTTAAAAAATTTTTGAATATAATTTGGGAGGAATAAATGAAAAAAGGATATTTATCAATTATTTTGCACTCGCATCTTCCTTTTGTGAAGCACCCTGAAGAGGATTACTTCCTCGAAGAGAATTGGCTTTACGAAGCAATAACAGAAACTTACCTTCCTCTTTATATTACTTTTAATGAACTAAAAAGAGAGGGTGTAAAATTTCAGATTACGATGCCTATTACTCCCCCTCTTGTTAATATGCTTACCGATGGATTGCTTATCGAACGCTATGCGCGTTATTTAAATAGCAGAATTGAACTTGTAAAAGAAGAGATTCAGTGCTGGAAGGATGATAACGAAATACATATTCTGAAATTTTATCTGGAACGATTTTTAATGCTTAAAAATGTTTTTGAAGGCGAACTTCACAGGGACATTATTTCTGGTTTTAAAAAATTACAAGACGATGGATTCTTAGAGATTATTACTTGCAGCGCAACGCATGAAATTTTACCATTTGAACTAAATAGAAGGGCACGTGAGGTTCAAGTAGAAGTAGGTGTGAGTGAATATAAAAGGGTATTTGGGAAGAGCCCACGAGGAATATGGCTCGGTGAGTGTGCTTATACGAAGGGAATAGATGAAATTCTTTCCAATAATGGCATACAATTTACATTTGTGGATACTCACGGGATTTTATATGCTGAACCTTCTCCTGTTTATGGTGTGCATAGCCCGATTATAAGCGAAAATGGCATTGCATTTTTTGGCAGGGATCCCGATGCGTCAAAACAAGTATGGAGTGCCCAGGAAGGATATCCAGGAGATTTTAATTACAGGGAATTTTATAAAGATATTGCTTATGAAATCCCTATAAACAGAGTAAAAAAATATTTGCACCCCGCGGGCTTTAAATCTGATTCTGGCATCAAGATGCACAAAATTACAGGTAAAGTTTCTCTTGGAGAAAAGATGCTTTACGATAGAGAAAAAGCGATGGAAACTGCTGAGCTGCATGCAGGTAACTTTATGTTTAATAGAGAGATGGAGGCAAAATATCTTTTATCGGTAATGGATAGAGAGCCAATTATTGTAGCCCCATTTGATACAGAGCTTTTTGGGCACTGGTGGTTTGAAGGGCCTGACTTTCTAAAACACCTTTTGAGAAAAATTTATAGATTCTCTTCTTTAGTAGAAACTATTACTCCCTATAATTACTTAAAAAAATATCCTGTAAACCAATTGTCTAATCCGGCAGTTTCTACATGGGGTGACGGAGGTTATTTTAAAGTGTGGTTAAATGAAAAAACTGACTGGATTTATCCGCATTTACATATGTTGGGTGAGAAAATGGTCGAGCTTTCAGAAAAAATCCAGAATCCAAAGCCTATCATAAGAAAGGTATTGAATCAAATGGCAAGAGAACTTCTTCTCGCGCAGAGCAGTGACTGGGCTTTCCTTATAACGGTTGGTACTGCAGTAAACTATGCAACTCAAATGGAAAAGTTTCATATCAATGCATTCCTTGAGTTAAAAAATATGGTTGAGAATGGTAATATAGACAATGATTTTCTTGAATATCTCGAGGAAAAAGACAGCATTTTCCCGGACATTGACTATACTATTTATAGGAGGAAGAAATGAGAAAAGTAATGCGAGTTGTAAACAGAGCTCAATGTATAGGATGCTATTCGTGTATGCTTGCATGTTCGCGGGCGTATTTTCATATAGCCTCAACAAAACTTTCTGCAATGCGCGTGAAAAATTATGCGGGAGTGGAAGGTGCCTTTTCTATCCGCATTTGCACCGGATGTTTGCAACCTGACTGTGCAGC
>JALTHX010000230.1:0-2256 GCA_027076005.1 Caldisericaceae bacterium | reverse complement strand
AAAATGCAAGAGATAAATGGTTAAATGTAAAATGTAAAAGGTAAAATGTTAAAAGTCATTTGGAGCGTAATGTTTTAGCAAGTCCAAAAAGTTGCTTAGAAATTATTCTAAGATCAGAAAGAATATATGCTATATTGCTTGGTACAGAGACCGATGCTCTTCTCATTTGCGAAACTAATCCAAATTGTTCGGATGACGGAAATGTTGATGTAATGCGATAAATAATCTTTGTAAGATTCATTGCTCTCTTCCAGACATCTAAATTTTTATGGGCTCTTATCTCCATTTACATTTTACCTTTCTCATTTGACAATTATAATTGTTGGTCTCGTTATTACGCTTCGCTGTGTATTTGCCTGCGGCGTTATTACGCTTCGCTGTGTATTTGCTACGCTGTTATTTGTTGTAAACAATAAATATACTATAAATACACAAGGTTTTATTACTCATTGCTTTTATCTTTCGGTCACTATTCGGTCACTATTCGGTCACTAATACATAATAGGTGTTTTTACCTTCCCCTATCCTTTTGATAACCTTCTTTTGTATAAGTTCTTTTAATTCTTTTTTAGCATAAGTATCTCCAATGTTATTTATTTGAGAATAAATTTGTCGTGTAATTCTTTTTTCTTTCTTGAGATACTCAATTGCTCTTTTTTGCCTTTCATTTATCTCTAACCTGTGAAATTTTTCTTTCTCTATCTCCTTTTCAAAAGATTTTCCAGGACCAAATAAGGTAACTTCAAACCCTCCTGAAAGGTTCTGAAAATTTGGTTCAGGCAAATCATTTTGTCTCATTTCGTCAATCACCCTATTAGTACCTTTACCCCATTGCTCAATAAATTTTATCAAGAATAACCTATCGGCAAGGATTTTATTCCTTGGAATTGATTTGTGCTTTCTTTTTAGGTCATCAGGGGTTAAGGGCTTGGGTAATTCACCCGGATTCCAGACTTCAATCCTATTGTCATAGATTGACAGTTGTATCTCTGCATTAGAAAAATAATTTCTGTGGGCAAGGGCATTATTTAAAACTTCTTCTACTGCCCTTAAAGGATATTCCCATTTATCATATCTTCTATTTGCATCAAAGAATATTCCATGTTTAATATGACCCATAATAAATTTCATTGCCTTTTCGCGTAGTTCAGGAATTGTGCCTTCTAAAATTTTCATATCAATAAAATCTAATCCTTCAAACCCTTTAAGACGGCCTGCTCTTATTTTTACCTGTGGGAAAAACCTTTGGAGGTCTCTACTGAATAAAAGTATAGCAGTATTAATAAGTCTTTTACCTTTTATAAGATTTAATCTGCTTAATGCTTCCCTTGTAGGTATTTCAGGGTCAATATCGTAGTTTCGTTCCGTTTTTGCTTTCATTAGAAACCATTTTACCTTTTCTTCGTCAATATCTTTTAAGGATGCTTCTTTACAAATCTGAGAATCAAAATATAGTTTATCCTTATGTTTTTCAAGAATAATGTTCTCATACTCATCTTTGCTCATTCTGACAGTTGACTTCCCAACTCGCTTGTATGGTCTGCCAAAAGCCAACACCAAATGGTCGGATGATTCTTTTGCATTAATAATAATTATGGATTTGCTATTTATTTTATCTATAGTGATGTGGGGATGAGTTTTTGGGTCAGTGTTTTCTTTAATTTTATTTGTTAAATCCTCAATTGTCTTTTTACCAACCTGAATACCTGTAACTTTGCCTTTATCTGAAATCCCTATAAGAATATAACCACCCTTTGTATTAGAGAAGGCAGAAACGGTTTTTATTATTTCTTTCCATTCCCCTGTGGACTTCTTGAACTCAAGGGTTTCGGATTCGCCCTTTTTAATGATTTCTTGTATGTTCATAGTTTGCTCTATTTAGTCTATGGTGTGTATTTGCCTTCGGCGTATATTTGCTTCGCTGTTATTAGTCCGATTTCCGGGGTCAGTCTTCCAGTTTCCAGCTTTCAAAAAGATTAACAACGCCACCCATCCTGTGAGGTTGCCACGCCTGCCTATGGCAGGCTCGCAATGACAATGGGGAAAGAACCCGTGAGAGTGTTCATTCGCTACCGCTCACTCACGCTTTCGGTACTTCGAGATTCTTCACTTCGTTCAGAATGACCGGAGAAATAAAGGCTCAAAAGGACAATGGAATTTGTTTAATAATATCATTATTAAATTCTTTCTATTTCTTCAAGGAATTGCCGGGATGTTTTAACTTTAATCACAGATGCAACTTTATTGGTAAAAAAG
>JALTHX010000229.1:0-6876 GCA_027076005.1 Caldisericaceae bacterium | reverse complement strand
GGAAAATATTTGATAGAAATGAGTAACGGAGAAAAAGTGCCCTTGTCTCCGCACAGGCAGAAAGAATTCAGGAAAAATTTTTTGAACAGTTAACCGGTAATTTTTTACTTTTACTGCAAATTTTTACGCGGTTGTCTAAAATCTCTTGATTTTCCAAATATGTATATGTTATACTTTTCTTAAAAATGGGGAGGCTGTGCGGTGGTAATGGAAAAAAGCGAGATAAAGAAAAGTGATTATGTAATTTTCCTCAATGATATGGAGGATAGGCTTTCTGCATATTACGATGTTACGAGAGATTATCCCATTGAAGAGGAAACTTTGGACCTGTATGCCGAATATAAAGAATCCGTTGAAGACTATTTTATATTATCAATGCTTAAAGTATATATGTATCACGTATTCGCACACATCCTTGTTAAAAAGATAAATGATCTTACAGAAGACACGGTAAACAAATATCTTAAGTGGGTGAAAACCACTGCAAAAAGTCATTTGCTTAGAGTTGTTCCTGACCATTACCTCACCGTAATCGCAATGGTGATTGTTGCGCCTTCAATCGATGAAAAGGCTGCTGCTGTTTTCCAAAAGGCATATCTTACAAAATCAATTGCTTTGAGGATAAAGGGTTCTTACGATATTGCTTTGCTTGGATACGATTGGGGTAAGGACAAAATTTATTATGCAAAAGGTGCTGAAGAAATTGCAAAATCAGTGTTTTCGAAACATTTTAAGAGTAAGGAGAAAATAAAGTAGGGAGGTGGTAGTGAGTAAAAAAGCTTTTAGAAAAGGCAGTACCCAAATTCCAAAGGAGGTGAACGTTTTATGTTAGCAATCTTATTTATTGTCGCGGTAGTTATTTTCACTATTGCGTATTTTACTTATGGCAATTTCCTTTCAAAAAAGGTTTATAAGCTGGATGACAAAAATCCTACCCCTGCACATACGATGCAGGACGGCATTGACTATGTTCCGGCACCTGCCCCCGTACTTTTAGGTCACCATTTCTCATCCATTGCCGGTGCGGGACCAATCGTAGGACCTATCACAGCAACTATGGCATGGGGATGGCTTCCTGCATATATATGGATTGTAATAGGAAGCATCTTTATTGGCGGCGTGCATGATATGAGTGCGCTTGTTGCATCAATTAGGCACCAGGCACGTTCCATTGCAGAGCTTGGCTCGGATTACATTACCAAGAGAGCAGGTTGGTTGTTCAGACTGTTTATCTGGCTTGCGCTTGTTTACGTTGTTGCCGTATTTATCAATGTTGCACAGATTACTTTCAATGCGAAAACGGTTGGCGGCGGAGTTGCAATGTCCGCCTTAATTTACATTCTTCTTGCGTTGTTATTCGGGACTCTTCTCTACAGACAGAAGAAAAGCCTCGGCATTACAACACTGATTTTTGTTATTCTTGTTTATTTCAGTGTATGGCTAGGGCAGAAAATTCCTGTTAACCTTTCTCCTGTTGCATGGGATTGGATTCTTCTTATTTATGTGTTTATTGCATCTGTAACCCCAGTGTGGATTCTTCTTCAGCCAAGGGATTACCTTTCCAGTTTCCTTCTTTACGGTGCCGTTATCGGTGGCGGTATTGGTATTTTATTCGGCGGTTCAAAAGTTGCTCTTCAGCCAGGCTCGGCATTTCTTGGATATAACTCTGCAATAGGCCCGATGGTCCCGTTGCTATTCGTTGTAATTGCATGCGGCTCTATCTCGGGGTTCCACTCACTTGTGGGTTCAGGAACAACATCCAAACAGCTTAATAAAGAAACTGATGCACAGAGAATTGGTTATACAGCAATGCTTCTTGAAGGAATCGTTGCAGTTATTGCAATGTCGTCTGTTGCAATCCTTACAAAAGCTGGAAGAGCAGCACTCTCCAATAACGCAGCTGCAATCTACGGCCACGGAATTGGCACATTCGTTCATGTATTTGGTATTCCTATGGGCCTTGGTACTGCATTTGGTATGCTTGCACTTTCTTCATTTGTCCTTACATCCACAGATACAGGGACGAGGCTTGCAAGATATGTATTTACAGAGCTTACAGGACTTAAAAACAGATATATGGCAACATTGCTCACTCTTATTCTTCCCGCGATTCTTGTATTTGTTAGGTACACGGATCCGAAGAGCGGAAAGGTTCTTCCTGTGTGGAAGGCTCTCTGGCCTGTGTTTGGTGCAACAAACCAGCTTATCGCAGCACTTGTTTTGTTTGTTGTAATGATTTGGCTTATGAAAACCGGCCACGGAAAGTATGCAGCAGTGGCTGGAGTTCCGGCGGTATTTATGGCGATTATAACCCTCTGGGCTTTGTTTAGCCTTATGTTTAAATGGGGATTCGGAACACTCATCGGCTGGGCGGCATTCATTCAGATTATCCTTGCAATTTGGATATTCATAGAAGGAATTATTTCTATTGCAAATTTGAATAAAGAACGCGCAGCAAACAAGGCATAAAATAAATTAGATTTCTTGAAAGAAAAAAGGGGGCATTGTTGTGTGCCCCCTTTAGTTTGTGGTATAATAATTTCCGGGAGAAGGTGCAAAAAATGGACTTCAAAAGGTTTTTTAATGATTTTAGGCTATTTTTGAAAGGCGCTTTGGTTGATACCTCTACTGAAGTTATAGGGGCAGCGGCGAATATGATGCAGGATAATTTTATGATCGTTATTTTCAGTGATTTTTTAGGCATTCCGAATCCGCTTTCATACTATACAATTGAGCTGATTCCGTATTTTGGGAATGACCTTGACGGGTGGGAAAAACGAATGAGTGACAGAAAGAGTGTCCTTGCAAAAGCAATGGGCGAAATGGGGGAGCCATAATGACAAGTGAAGAATTTTTTGACAGAAAATTTATATTTTTATCAGGGAAAGGTGGGGTAGGCAAAACCACAACAAGTTCTTCAATAGCCCTCGGGTTGGGCGAAAGAGGCCACAAAACGCTTCTTATTTCAACTGACCCTTCGCATTCAATCGGGCATATGTTTGAGAAGAATATCGGCTCTACGGAGAAGGAAATAGGTAAAAATCTTTTTGCGATAGAGGTTGATGTAAGAAGAGAGTCCAAAAGATATATAGATAACGTTGTTAAAGAAGCTCGTCAGGTTTTAAGCCCTGTAATCATTGACGAAATTCAGGACCAGATTGAACTTGCATATCATTCGCCCGGTGCTGATGAGCTTGCCTTGTTTGATATAATAAGTAAATTTTTTGCGGAAGAAGAAAAGTACGACAGATTTGTTTTTGATACTGCACCTTCAGGATACACGCTAAGGCTTCTTGCGCTTCCAAAGGCACTGAACAACTGGATTAACCGTCTTATAAAAACGAGAATTAATGCTATGAAAGTTCAGTATTATGCAACGCGTAATCCGGAAAAGAAGTTAAAGGAGAAAATTGCGGATGATCCTGTCCTTAAAATTCTAAATAAGCGGAAAGCCCAGTTTGAAAATGCAAGGGAAATTCTTTTAAATAAGAATAAAACTTTATTTATGTTTGTGCTTAACCCTGAAAGGTTGCCCATAGAAATTACGAGGGATTCCATAAAAGAGCTTGAAGAAACTCATATAAAAATTGAAGCATTAATAATAAATAAAATTGCCTCGGATGTTTCTATCCGCTCAAAAAAGGAAAAGGAATATATTGTTCAGATAGAGAAAGAATTTGCCCCGCGCAGAATATTTAAGCTTCCCTTGCTTGAGGAAGAAGTCCACGGATTAGAAAGTATTAAGAAAATTTCCGATATTATATTTGAGGAATAAAATATCTGTTTTAGTATAGCGAGGTTAAATAGGAAGCCTATATACTGCAGCAAGGCTTGCTTTTCCTTCTTCCGAAAGTTTTTCTAATATGGGAATTATATTTTTATTATAATCTGAGAGCAGATTCTTATCTATACCGTGTGCGATTAGAAGCGGGATTACAACATCTTTGTTAGGCACGGCAAGTTGAGACATTGATATATTATTTATTCCTGCTCTCCGGAAGCTGTCAATGGAATCGGCAATGAATTTTGCACTTATTATCGAGCGCTTTAGTCCTTTTACTTCAGGCAGAACGCCTGCAATAAAAATTCTTCCGGAAAGGTAACGCTTTAACCCGATAAAATTTTCAAGGAAGAAGAATATTTCCTTTCTTATTCTCTCGCTGCTTGTTTTACTCTTTAACTTCTCCAATGCTTCATTGAAATTTGGGAGTGAAATACTGATTCCTATTGTTTTTTCGCTTTTTTTGTCTTTTGCAATGTATACATTGTTCCAGAAGGGTGGAACGAGGGCCTTAATGCCACTTGCCATATAGCTGAATTCTTTGTTTGTAAGCGTTCTTCCGTGTATGTGCTCTTCACTGTCCCAGGCCTCTTTGTAAACATCATAAATACCAGAAAGGGATTTATTCAAAGAAAACTTGTTAAGTTGGATTATTTCGGTATCCCCGTTTTTGCTTTTTCCAAAAAATGACCGTGACATACTTAATAGCCGTTTCCAATCGTTTAAATTTTGATTTGTAAATCTGAATGCCGTCCAATAATTGTCAATTTCTATTCCTTTTTTTTTGAATACATTTTTGTACCATATGGGGTTATCCGGCTCCATAAAGTAAACAAATTTTCCTGCTGTGCGGAGGCCTACTATGCCTTGCTCATTTGGCCTGCCCGGGCCTATTATATATTTTAACGAACTGTCCTTTTTCTTCAGCTCTTTTGCACATTCCCTTGTAATTTCAAGCAGCTTTTCCCCGATTTCCTCGTTTTTAAATTCAGGCCACCCAAGCCATACAACAGGTTCGCGGCCATACTTAAGGTGAGTTTTGTTGTATAACGGGTCGTAGAGAGCAACACTTCGCCCAACAGGCTTTCCGTTTTCAAATACAATTACAAAGTATGCATCTGTTACCTTTTTATTTTCGGAGGCATTGAAATATGGATTTTTTAAAGGGTTTACGTCGTCGAGTTCGCTTAAAAGAATTAAATAGTTTTGTTCCGTTGCGCCCTCACGCGCATTAAACCCGGCGTCAACAAAATTACGGACAATTTTCTTGCTTACCTCATTTTTTTTATATATAATGGCTTTGTATCGGTTATTTTCTCCGAATAAAATTTCTTTCATTTTGTTCTCCTTTTATTTTTTGATAATATTATGACCGAACTTTGAAATTAGTCAATAAAAAAGTTCAATTTGATAAAAATTGTGAGAAAGTTTTTAAAAACTACTTCGCCAGAGCCCTATAACCTTGCCTATTATTTTAGTTTCCCGGGTAATATAAATCGGTTTATATTTTGGATTAGCAGGGACGAGGTAAAGGCCGTTTCTGCGCTTTTCCAAGCGTTTCACCGTGGCCTCGTCTTCTATTAATGCTACGCATATATCCCCTACACCTACCTGCTGTTCCGGGTCAACTACTACAAGGTCGCCGTTTTCTATGTGTGCCTCCGTCATACTGTCGCCCTTCACCCGAAGTAAAAATGCGCGGGGATGTGTCCGTGTGTCTATAGGCAGGGGAAGAAATCCTTCTATCTCCTCCACTGCCAGGGCTGGCATACCGGCGTGGACACTGCCGAGAAGCGGGAATTTGTTTGCCATTTTCCCCTTGAAACGTATGGAACGTGCCTTGCCTTCTCTTTTTATAAAACCTGCGTTTTCAAGAGCGCTTACATGCTGAAAAGCAGTTGCAACGGAACGTAGCCTGAAATGCTGCTGGATTTCCCTGTATGTAAGAAAATGGCCGTTCATTTCCTCTTCCATAATGTAATCTAAAATTTTTTGTTGTTTTTCTGTAAGCTTCTTCATATAATCATTATACGAACATTTGTTTTTGTGTCAAGGATTCAAATCCCCCCTTCCGCATTTTGCATTCCATCTTTTATAAAGGCATAAAACATCATTTCAGTATTGTATTTAAAGGTGATGTTTCCATATTTATCAAGCGCGATAACCCCTGCTTTGCCGTTTATGGTTGTTAAATATTCTATTGCCTTGCTCGTTGCTTTTTCTACCCCGTCTTTTATGTGCAGCATAATTCTGAATGTTAGCACTGCACGCATAATATCTTCACCTATTCCTGTTGCTACTGCACCGTATTCCGCATTTGCATAAAAACCGCTGCCCACGAGCGGAGAATCACCTACTCGCCCCTGCATTTTCATCGGTGTTCCTCCTGTTGAAACAGTCGCTGTAATTCTTTCTTCTTCGTCCAATGCTACTGCGCCCACAGTGTCGTTTACTTTTGCTTGAAACAATTTTCTTGCACGGTTTGTGATAAAATATTCGTTTGGAACAAGTTTAAACCTGTTTTTCATAGCAAATTCCTCAGCACCTTCTGAAATGAGGAAGTTGTGTTTGCTTTTTTCCATTACTGCACGTGCAAGCTCCACCGGATTTTTAATATGTTTTATACCGCTTACAGCGCCAAGCCGGAGAGTTGCCCCGTCCATAATGCCTGCATCTGTTTCCACTTCTCCCTTCTCTGTGAGATATGCTCCCTTACCGGCATTAAAGAAAGGGTCGTTTTCAAAGATTTTTACTGCCGCAACTGCCGCATCTATCGATGATTTTCCTTCTTTTAGTAATAAATAACCTGTTTCTGCTGCTTCTTTGCATTTTTCCACACGCAACGGAATTTCTTCCTTTGTGTGTGCCTTACCTGCACCTCCATGTACTATAATTGCTTTCATATAGGCCTCCTTTCCGAAGATTAATTGTACCGTTCTCTCAGACTTACGCAAACCTAACTAATCGTAGGTTTATCTGCTGAGTTCCTGCTTCAACGAGAGGGTGCTTCTTAGGCAGCAAGCTGCGTTCGTCCACATTGCCTCTCTCCACAGGCGTATAGGTTCGGGTGGAACTCACCCTACCGTAGTTCATTA
>JALTHX010000228.1:1346-2260 GCA_027076005.1 Caldisericaceae bacterium | reverse complement strand
TTTCAGAGGTGAGCGCACCTGTTGATGAGAGGGTCATCGAAAGCATGGGGAAGCACGAGAGCATGGCGCTCATCGCCATAATGAGGCTTCTGAGGGACAGGGACGAATGCAGCACGGGAGAGGCGGAAGAGGAGTACCGTGCGGTCTGCGAGGAGTTCGGCGAGAAAGCCCGTGCACACACCCAGTTCTGGAAATACCTGAACCGCCTCGAAATGGAGGGATTGATAAGCGCGGAAACGGTCGCCGAGAAAGGAAGGACCAAAAAGATAAGCTCGGAACTGCCTGCGGAAGAGGTTCTGAACATCCTATACGGGAGATTGGGAAGATGAAGGTCAACGAGATTTTCTTCAGCCTGCAGGGAGAGGGGGGGGAGATTGGAAGGCCCACGGTATTCGTAAGGCTCACGGGCTGCAACCTCAGGTGCGCGTGGTGCGATACCGAGTACGCGTTTTACGAGGGAAAGGAGATGGATATCGCAGACGTCATAACAGAGGTGGAGAAATACGGAATAAAGAGGGTGTGCATAACGGGCGGAGAGCCTCTGTTGCAGAGAGACGAGGTGTTCAAGCTGGTAAGAGCGCTCCTCGCCAGAGAATACGAGATTTCCATCGAAACCAACGGCTCTTTGCCGATAGACGGCATTCCCGATGATGTTCTGGTAAGCATGGACTGGAAAACACCTTCATCCGGCGAATCGGACAAGATGCTGGAATCTAACCTCCGATATCTGAAAGAAAAGGACCAACTGAAGTTCGTTATAGCCGATGAAGAAGATTACCGATATGCGAAAGAGTTCCTGAGTAAACACGGGCATGAACACGAGCCGGAATGCGAGATAATCTTTCAGCCGGTCGGGGGCACAGACATAAAATGGCTTGCGGAAAAGGTGCTGGAAGAAGGGCTGGATATGAGGG
>JALTHX010000228.1:0-1336 GCA_027076005.1 Caldisericaceae bacterium | reverse complement strand
CGCACATTCTCTCAGACATAGCTTCGCAACGCATCTTCTTGAAAGTGGTGTGAACCTCAGATATATTCAGGAACTTCTCGGACACAAAAGCAGCAAAACCACTGAGATATACACCCCTGTAAGCAATAGAGACTTTAGAAAAATCAGGAGTCCGTTAGATTTATATAATGAAGATGCATACTGTGGAAAAGGTGATGAAAATAGATAGTGAAGAAAAACAGCCACACCTAAATGGTAAGATATACGAAAATAAGTTCGGATATCACACCAATTCGGAAGTATATGCGAACAAAAGTTCGGATATAACTAAGTTGTCCGAAATCGCCCAAACCAACAAAAAAGAGAATAGGTGAAAAATATGAACAAAAAGAAAAAAAGAATAAAGAAAAAAGAAGATATTGATGATATAACTCAGACTGTTATCGATCTGATTAAAGGGATTGAGTATGAAAATCGTGTAGTTTTAGATATCTCAGTATATCCAGAATTACCTAACATTATGGAAGTACAGAGGAGACGAGATGCTGCTACAATTTACTATATTCCAGACACAATACCTTTGCTACTTAATAAAGCAAAAGAAAACGAACAATATTATTTCTTTTTATCAAAGCTTTTTACGAAATGGACTCAACGATTTATAGATGTGAGATTGCTGAATAAAATTTTTGTTGAGAATGAATACGACAATTTAAAATTTGAATTGATAACAAAAGAAATGGTGGATATAGAAACATACGAATTCTGCTATAATAAGTTTGCAGAAAAAGACCTATTTATAGAATTATCTCCAGAATTCAATTTGGTTGGAGATATTGTAGGAAAGATTTTGGGATTTGCTAAGAAAAGTAATATCCCCATCTTAATGTTAAATCAGAAACTCGTAAGATATGTTAAAAAAGAAATCCCTATTTTTGACACAGCAAATATGTTTGTAGATAAAAAACAAGAGTTTTTCTCAAGGTTTATTCCTTTGAGGAGAACAAGAGGTATTCGCTGGTTTATAGGTATTACAGTAGGTACGGCAATATCTCCTATAGGATTTGTATTGGCGGTGATAGATCCATGATTAATGAAAGATGGGTTCGGGCGACTCTCCGCTTCGCTTCGGTGCTATCGCACTCGGACAACACGCTCATATCTGGCTTTGCTTTGCCATTGGCATACCGCCAAAATTCGCCCTCCGGGCGAACTTCAGATATGAGCGTGACGTTAGCAGAAATTCCGAGCCGTGCCTGTCTGTAGAGGGACATGCGATATATAAGCTTTATATACTTGTTGTCCTTATGGGCCATCGATGTGGTATGAAGCCTGAAGGACATTTGGATAAGGCCCG
>JALTHX010000227.1:1867-2270 GCA_027076005.1 Caldisericaceae bacterium | reverse complement strand
AGTCTATACAGACAGGCAAATTTCCTCTGCCTTAGGATTTAAGGGTGGAACAGCCTGCTATTTGTTCTATAATTTGCCAAGATTTTCCCTTGACCTAGATTTTGACATATTGGACGATGAAAAGAAAGATATAGTTTTTGTTAATATAAAAGAAATTCTTAAAAACTATGGAAAGATAAAAGAAGCAAGGGAAAAAAGATATACCATTTTTTTTCTGCTCAGTTATGGAGAGAAAACTTCTAACATTAAACTCGAAATATCAAAAAGGAAATTTCCATATAACAATTATGAAGTTAAGGATTATCTTGGAATTCCAATGCTTGTAATGAAAAAAGAGGATATATTCGCCCATAAACTTGTTGCCCTTACATCAAGAAAAAATATTGCTCACAGAGACCTATTT
>JALTHX010000227.1:0-1857 GCA_027076005.1 Caldisericaceae bacterium | reverse complement strand
CCTATTTGATATCTGGTTTTTCTTAAAAAACAATTGGGACATTAACGAAAAAACAATAAAGTTCAGAACAGGCAAAAAGTTCAATGACTATATAAACGAATGTATCCGAAAGATAAAAGATGTAAACGAAACATATATTTTACAGGGGCTTGGAGAAATTTTGAGTCTGAGACAAAAAGTCTGGGTAAAGAAAAATCTGAAAAAAGAACTCTTATTCCTTTTGCAACTCAGACTCCAGGTATAAAACCTAATAGTTTATTTATAAAAAACTTACTCCCGTTCAAGAAAAGGCAGCCGATGGCAGTTAGCTGATAGCCGTTGGCAAAAGGATACCTTCCCTTTATCCCTCCTACATAAAATAATAAAGACCGTGATATGTGACCGTGAGCCATAACAAGAATAATGCAGAATGTAGAAGTATTTTGTTAATCGTAATTCGTTATTCGTCAATTGTAAAAACTGACCGATTTTTCTATCATTCTAATCCTTCCCTTTCCTGTCATTCTTAACATTTCAGGCTGTCATTCTGAGCGAAGCGAAGAATCTCTCGTTGATTTTGTTTTTGCCATCAGTTTATTCAACGGCTTACAACTGCTTTTACTACCTATCCCCTGAGGTTGCTTCATCACTACGCCCCTTGCAATGACATTCGCAGGCTAAATCTTTCGCCTACCACTTTCTGTAAAAATGATGGCGGTTTGCAATGACAATAGAGATGCTGAAACCCTGACCTTCATCAGGGCAGGCTCTATTCAGCATGACAAAGGAGAAAAACGGATTTTGTCCTAATATGTGCATAATCTTTCCCAAACACCTAAATAAAAATCCTTGACATTCAGAAATATTAATATAATATTTATACATATGAAAAGAGAAATTTTACCCGTAAAAGTGGATAAGAGCCATATAATTACCATAGGCGAAAAACTTTATTCTCAAAGTGTAGAGCTTGTAAGAGAACTTATAAATAATGCCTACGATGCCGATGCTACAAAGGTAAAAGTAACCATCACGAAAGATAGAATTGTGATAGAAGATAATGGAACAGGTATGGATCGGGAAGGATTAATTCAGTATTTTAATATTGGTTCCCCCTTAAAAAAAATAGAACCCAAATCGCCAAAATTCAGAAGAGAAAGAATAGGGGAATTTGGAATAGGAAAATTTGCTGCACTTACAGCAGGAGGAAGATTTGAGGTATATACCCAGAAAGGAGATTTTGCCGCAAAGGTAGTTTTTGATAAAAAGAAATGGGAGAGGAAGAAACGGTGGGACCTCCCTCTTGAGATGATGGAACCTAAACCTGAAAGGGGAGATGGGACAACTGTAACAATTACAAAACTTACAAAGATGTTTAATCCAGATGAAGTTGCTGAATGGATAAGAGAAAGGATACCCCTTGGAGTATCAAACTTCAATGTTTATATTAATGGATATAAACTACTACCTAAACGATTTTCTGGATACAGAATACCTGTTTTTGAAGGAACACCCTATGGGATAGTCCATGGAGAGATTGTAATTCTCCCTATGTCTCAGGCAAATCCTAATGATATGGGAATAGAGGTAAAAGTTAAACAGGTGATGATTACTAAAGAATTATTTGGAATGGAGACATGGGGGAAAGACTCGGCAAGGGTTAAAGGCGAAGTTAATGCAAATTTTCTTCCTATTGCAAGTGATAGGTCTGGTTTTATAATAGATTCGCCAGAGTATCAGACATTTACTAAAATAATGGATAGTGTTATGAAGCAGGTAGAGAAGGCTCTTATGAGAGTAAAGGGAGAAAGAGCAAGGCGCATCACAAAAAGGGCATTAAAGGAAGCAATTGAAAGAATTGAAAGGGCTCTGGGTAGC
>JALTHX010000226.1:0-6916 GCA_027076005.1 Caldisericaceae bacterium | reverse complement strand
CTGTTTCTATTTGAGAAACTACTTTGTGTGCCTTATCAAGATTCTTCGTTTTTAGCGTGATTATTGCTTCAAGGAATTTATAACTTCCTGAATTCCTGCCATTTATTTCTTTTATTTCTTTTACAAACGGTGACCGTCCTATGATCTTTCTCATTTCATCCAAAGTTTTATAATCAACAGAAGCATCCAAAAGCACCTTAATCGAATCCAATGCAACTCCATACCCTGCCTTAAATATAAGTAGTGCAACAATTACTGCTGCAACCTTATCGAGGTACTGGAGGTGAAAAGATGCTCCAGTCAACCCTACAATGATGATGATTGACGAAAGCATATCAGAGCGAACATGATGGGAATCAGCAATCAATCCTGGTGATTCTTCGATTCTACCAATTTGAAATTCATATTTTGAAAATAGATACGTAGTTAAGATTGCTGCAATTTCAACAAGTATTGCTACCCAAAGATGTTTCAACTCATATGATGTTTTGCTAAACAAGATTTCTTTGAGGATTTCATATCCGGCAAAAAAAATAGCAAACGAAGTAAACAAAGAGACTAAATTCTCAAGTTTATACATACCGAAAGGAAAAACTTTTGTCTTCCTTGCTGAAAGTTTTACGCCGAGATACAGGGCAATCGACGCTACAATATCACTTGAAGAATGTATACCATCCGCAATAAGACCAATGCTGCCAGTGACAGCCCCTGCCGTAAACTTAAAAACAGCAAGGAAGACGTTCATAAATGTCCCTATAAGAACGACATGCTCTTTTCTATTCACTATACCTTTCTAAATAAATCCTTGTAATTATAAGCAGCTTTATAAATCTCCATTAACTTTTCTTTACTTAATGGTTCTCTTGCATTTATATACCCCTTTTCTGTGTTGCCTTCATCCGCAATTGCCATATCAGTTAGTTTTTCCAAATCTTCGTATCTAACACCTAATTCTTTCAAAGAAACAAAAGCATTTACGTTTTTCATCCAGTGGACGATTCTATCAATTGCTTTTTGCAGAGAATCTGTAGATAAAACATTTTTACCAAAGGTCTTCAAGCGGTCGGCATGAATATCTTTTGTGTGATAAAGGAAAGCAGGCATTAAGGCCGCAAGCCCCCTGCCGTGTGCAATGCCATAAACTCCTGAAATTGGGTGTTCTAATCTGTGCATAGGAAATGGCCCCCTTCTCCCGGCAGAAGGAAATCCGGAGAGTGCCAATGTTGATATCCAGGAAAGCGATTCTCTTGCATGAATGTTTTTCAAGTCATTAAAAACTATTTTCCCCTGTTTCATTGCCTCCTTTATTAATCCCTCCGATACTCTATCGCTCACTGGTGAATTAGCACTCGATGAAAGGTAACTTTCAAATATATGGGTGATCATATCAATCACACCATCTATTGTTTGTTTTTTAGGAATACTTAATGTAAGTAAGGGGTCGACGATTGACGTTCTCGGGAAAAGTGCTTTACCAAAAATAGCACGCTTGTTTCTTGTTTTTGTGTTTGTTATTACCCCGCCTGCGTCTGCCTCAGAACCCGTTGCTGCAACAGTTATTACCGCAAGTATAGGTAAAGTTTTGTCGGGTACTTTTACTGTTGGCGGTTTCTCACAATAGTTCCAAACATCCTTTCCAGTTGTTGCAACTACTGAAATCCCCTTTGTTGCATCTATTACACTACCTCCACCTATCCCAATTAGAAAATCTACCCCAGCTTCTTTTGCTAATTTTCCACCCTTATTAACAGTTTCACTTTCCGGGTTAGGTTCTATCTCGCAGAACTCTATAAACTCCACTCCGTTTTCTTTTAGCATCTTTTCTGCCCTATCAAGCAATCCAGATGCTTTTGCATAATGTCTTCCTGTAACAATTAATGCCTTCTTTCCAAGAAGCCTTGCCTCCATGCCAAGTTTTGAGAATTCTCCCTTGCCAAAAATTATTTTGATAGGCAAGTTAAAAATAAAACTGTCCATATTCTCACCTCCATTTTTAAAAAAGAGTAGCTTCTCGCTACTCTTTTATACTACATTATTATTCGATTTTTAGCAACACTAATAACTATTTTTTAGTGAAAAATTAATACTTTTCAGTTCTTTAAAGTGTTTTGAAGGGGTTTTTGGTTTCTTACTAATTTTATACTTTATGGGCTTTGCATCTACCCTATCAACTTTTATTGTTGTATACTTCATTTTATTCTTCTATTTCTTCAAACTAGTCCTTTGTTGCTCCGCAGAGCGGACAGGTCCAGTCCTCTGAAAGATTCTCGAATTTAATACCCGGTTTGATGTCTTGAGTGTCATCACCCTGAGCTGGATCATAGATGTATCCGCAAATTGTGCATTTATATTTTTTCATATCTGTTGCCTCCTATTAAAATTCTTTAAATGAACTCTTTGGTGCTCCACATACAGGACATTTTTCCGGTGCTTCACCGACTATCGTATAACCACATACAGGACATATAGAAATTTTATCAAGTTTTACTTCCTTTCCTGATTCCAGCTTTTCCTTTGTATCATCATAGAGCTTTCTATGAATCTTTTCTGCAGAAAGTGCAAAATTAATAGAACGCAGCGCACCTTTTTCATTCTGAAATTCAGCAACTGTTTTATATGCAGGATACATTTCTTCAATTTCAAAATTTTCTCCTTCTCTTGATGCTGTTAGGTTCTCTTTTGTAGATTTAAGATTACCAAGTTCTTTTAGATGGTTCGTTGCATGTACTTGTTCTGCAAAGGCAATTGCATTAAATAATCTTGCAACGTCTTTGAATCCTTCCTTCTCAGCCTGTTTGGCAAATGCCAAATATTTCATGTGTGCTTGACTTTCCCCTGCAAAAGCATCAGACAGGTTTTTCTCCGTCATCTTTTTCATCTATTTCACCTCCTAAATTATAATCTTTTTAATTATACTACGGATATTTGAAAAAACAAACAGTTAAAAATATTTCTCAAAATTGTCTTTATTAATAAAAATACTAATTTTATATTTCTTATTTTTCTGTTAAAATGAAAAAATAAGGAGGTTGATATGAAAAGAGTAAGTGAAGTAGAAGGCATTGGGAATGCCTATGGAAAAAAGCTTGAGAAAGCCGGTATTTGCACAACAGATGACTTGTTAGCGAAAGGTGCAATGCCAAAAGGAAGAAGAGAAATATCAAAAAAGAGCGGAATCAAAGAGCAGCTAATTTTAAAATGGGTAAACCACGTTGATCTGTTCAGGATTAAAGGTGTAGGGAAGCAGTATGCTGAACTTCTTGAAGCAGGAGGAGTGGACACTGTGGTGGAACTATCACATAGAAATCCTGAGAATTTGCTTAGCACCATAGAAAAAACAAATAGCAAAAAACACCTTGTCCGCGCGCTTCCTTATATAAAGCAAGTTAAAAAGTGGGTAGAAGAAGCAAAGAAACTGCCAAGAAAAATTCAGTATTAACTCTTTCTATTTTTTATTGGATTAGAGTTCAAAATATTAATCTCTCTTCCATTAGCAAGGTCTTTTATATTTTGCCTGTGAGTATATAAAAGTAAAAGGGCAAGTAAAATAGAAGCCCAGATATAATAAATATTACTTTGCAACAATATCATATATATTGGTATAGTTGTGATAGAAACCATATTGGAGAGAGAAATATATTTCTTCCACAGTAAAACAGCAAAGAAAGTGAATGCCCCAAAAAGAGTAGGCAGTGGAGAAAGAAATGCAAGTGCACCATAAGTAGTAGACGCACCTTTGCCTCCTTTGAATTTCATAAAAACAGAAAAATCGTGTCCTATAACTACAGTAGCTGCCGCGATTGCACAAAGCATATTGTTATTATAAAAAATCCTGATTAAAAGAACCGCGATAAGCCCTTCGAGAAAATCAAGCAAGAATACAACTACTGCAGCTTTTATTCCGAGGAACTGAGCAATATTGGCAAATCCTATATTTCCGCTGCCTTTCTTAGTTATATCGGTTTTGTAGAATAACCTACTCACTATATATCCAGCAGGTATTGCACCTATTAAATATGGTACAAAAATAGAAATAAAATATTTCATTTCTCCTCCTATAAACTGTTTTTTAAATTCTAACAGTCAATAGTAAAAATGCCAAATGGGCTCTTTAAAAATATTATAATTCTGTTAGGAGTAAAAACATATATTTTAAGATTTGCAACGAGAAGTCTACTGTCCTATCAGTCAATGTAGTATTCATCTTTTCAATACTATCTTGATGAATTTATGCTTATATTATTTAATCCTTTTTATTCTTAATACACTGTCTTCAGTTATTATAACTACCTTTTAGCTCATTTCATACATTGAATAAAACGCTTCTTTATCCTTATACATACGACAATTACATATTACATAAGGATTTTATCAAAGAAAAATATGAAAGAATATTGAAGAATCAATTAAGTTGGGATCGATTATATTAGTGTGGAAAAGTCGTTATTCGGAAGCTAATTATCTTTCCAATATAACAGCAAATGCCTTAAAGATATTAATTCGTGCATATATTAATCTGAGCTACACAAATCGATTTTTTTAATAGTGTCCTCAATTCTTTTTATTATCTTACCAAAAATTAAGATCGGCGAAATAATCTCTGTGACTACGATACTGATTGCTAATATATTCGGAACTTTCAAAACAAATTTATATATAATAGACCAAACAAGCAAAGAAATCAAAGATAAAACCATCAGATACATGCTTAATCTCCCGTTTTCAAGTTGCCAAAAAGTTACCTTTCTTGAGATAACTTTTATGCCAATGGCCCCGACATAAAAACTACTGGTAAAATCCCAGAAGAACAATATAAAAAATTGAGTTATTGTCATGTACATATAGTACGGCCTCTGAGCATGGACAAAAAATAGGAAAATCACCGCTACGATAGCAGTCAACGGTACAGCTGTAATAATCGCCGCTGCAAGGAATTTCTCAAGCAAGTATTTTTTAACATTCACAGGCGTAACTTTTAAAAGAAACACATCATTCTCGTCTGAATAAAACACATAAAAGGCAACCTGCGAGAACTGTGCTAATGATATAATCAGTATAAGTAAGGCCAAATAATTTATTTTGATCCCGAATATAATGTATGTAAGTTTTGCTGAGATTTCTTTGCTTAATATGGCAGGCGTATAGAAAATTAAAGGTATTATAACAGCCAATATAAAGGAATTTAACAACCACTTAAATGTGTTTCCTTTCCGCAGGAAAGCGTATACATCTTTTTTGATAAAGATCGGTAAATTCCTGAAAATGCCGAATTCTTTCAATTTGGCATTCCCTGATTGTTTTACTCCTTTAAAAGAAGACTGAGGGCATACCAAATACTTTTTATCTGCAATAAAGCTCAATCCGAAAACCACAAGCAAAAATATAAATACTGTAATTATCAGCCAAAAAACAACTTTAACCGAATACAAAGCATTTGGAACGGGCCTTGTGATGTCGACTATTGCCTTAGAGATATAGAATACTGGCGGATAACCGTATATTCTAACAAGATAACCGCTTGAAGAAGTTAGTGCAGCATTCCAGATTGCGAAAGAAAATACACCGAAAACCCCAGCTACAATAAAATTCAGCCAAACAGGGTTTTTAAAAACCCTCAAGCGATCTGATAGATAAGAAAACGATTCAAATACAACAATAAGAATAAAAGATAGTGTCACTACTAATATTGAAATAGCAGCTATGTAAAAAGTTGATAATATAATATATGCAATAACCAATACTGCAAATTTATCCGTAAACAAAAGAGGGTTCAGGAGTGCAAAGGCTTTTCCCCCGTACAGGACAGCAAACGGAAGAAACACCATAAATGCTATCAGTAATGCTTTTTTGGTTACAATCAACAATTTAGCAAATACAATATCGGAATAATGCAGCGGGAGAAGCGCAAACAATGTTTTCTCCTTGCCGTTTGTGAACTCCTCCGTAGTAAAAAAGAACCCTATAATAAAAACAAACACAAACGTAAATAAAACTGCATATTGTACATTAACTCCAGAAAAAGGAATAAGAAATTTTTGAGCTATAGGATAATTTGGATTTGTAGAAATAAATCCAGCCCTTGAAGATAAAAGTTTATAAGCAAAAAGTATACCTAACAAAATAGAAATTACAGAATACCAGCATAGTGCGCAGGCTTTTTTATTTTTGAATAGTAAATAGTGCAAATTCAAAATAGCGGAAATATTTCTTTTTCTTTCTTTAAAATATTTGTAAGATATTTGTATTTTGCACCTCCTGTAAGTTGTAAGAATATCTCCTCCAAATTTTTTCCTTTGGATGCCGATAGGATATCTTCGATGCTTCCTGAGGTAACAATTTCTCCTTTGTCTAGTATTACCGCTTCATCGCACAACGACTGGGCTATCTCGAAGATATGGGTTGCTAATAAAATGACTTTACCTTCGGAAGCAAACATTTTCAACAACGATTTTATTGCATATGCACTTTCAGCATCAACGCCGGTTAACGGTTCATCCAAAAGTATTATTTTGGGGTTGTGGATTATGGCGGATGCAAAAGAAAGTTTTTTCTTCATTCCAAATGAATATGTTTCGATCGAATATCCCGCTTTGCTCTTTAAGCCAAGCAGTTCGAAAAGATAATCGACTCTCCTGTCAAACAAATTATCTTTATGCACACCGTAAAGCGCTGCAAAAAACTCAAGATATTCGTAAGCATTCAACTTTTCAAAAAGGAGAAATTCGTCAGTTACAAAACCCGTTTGTCTTTTAATCGTTTCCTTGTGCTCCACTATATCCAGTCCGTCAACTATCACTTTGCCATAGTACGGCCTACATAAGGTAAGCAGTATCTTTAATAAGGAAGTTTTACCCGCACCATTGGGACCTAACAGTCCATAAATCTTTCCGTTTTCAAAAGTTGTACTAATGTTATC
>JALTHX010000225.1:0-2282 GCA_027076005.1 Caldisericaceae bacterium | reverse complement strand
TAATGAGATTTTTCTGAGAGAAATGGTATCAAATGCCGTAGATGCTACACAAAAGTTAAAAGCTATGGCTTCGCTGGGCAAGATTAAAGAAGAACTGGGCGACCTTACCGTAAAAGTTTCTGTGGATAAAAAGAAAAAAACAATAACCATTTCCGATAAAGGAATCGGGATGACAGCCGACGAAGTGGAAAAATATATCAATCAGATTGCTTTTTCGAGTGCCGAAGAATTTTTAGAGAAATATAAAGGACAGGAAAATACGATTATCGGACATTTCGGCTTAGGTTTCTATTCTGCTTTTATGGTGTCTGATAAAGTGGAGATTTATACTAAATCGTATCAAAAAGATGCCAAAGGAATTTATTGGAGTTGCGACGGCTCCCCTGAATATCAGATGGAAGAAACCGATAAGAAAAAAGATAGAGGAACTGACATTATATTGCATATTGATAAAGACAATGAAGATTATCTGGAAGACTATAAAATAGAGGAATTACTAAAAAAATATTGTCGTTTTTTACCGGTGGAAATAGGGTTTGGCAACAAAAAAGAATGGAAAGACGACAAGCAAATTGATACGGGTGAACCCAATATCATAAATGTTACCCAACCTCTGTGGACAAAGAAACCTGCTGATATTAAGGACGAAGAGTATAATGTGTTTTATCACGATTTATATCCGTTGAACGAAGACCCTGTCTTCCATATTCATTTGAATGTGGATTATCCGTTTAATCTGACAGGTATTTTGTATTTTCCGAAAATTAAATCTAATATTGAACTTCAGAAAAATAAAATTCAGCTTTATAGCAATCAAGTGTTTGTTACCGACTCGGTTGAAGGAATTGTACCTGATTTCCTGACATTATTGCACGGTATTATTGATTCGCCCGATATTCCGCTGAATGTGTCACGAAGCTATTTGCAAAGCGACCAAAATGTCAAAAAGATTTCGTCTCATATCTCAAAGAAAGTAGCTGATAAATTGACAGAGATATTCAAAAATGACCGCAAGCAATTTGAAGAAAAATGGAACGACCTGAAATTGTTCATTTATTATGGCGTTGTAACTGACGAAAAATTTGCTGAGAAAGTCAAAGATATTTTATTATTTGAAAACACTGATGGAAAGTTCTTTACGCTTGAAGAATATAAAGAAATTATTAAAGATAATCAAACAGACAAAAATAAAAATCTGGTTATTCTCTACGCTACCGATAAAGAAAAACAGTATTCCTATATTGAAGCTGCCAAAGACAAAGGTTACGATGTTGTCATAATGGACGGACAATTGGATATTCATTTTATTAACCATTTTGAGCAAAAAGAATCAGGCACTCGTTTTACCCGTGTTGATGCTGAAGTTGCCGACAAACTGATTGAGAAAGATGAGGAACAGAAAGTATCATTATCACAAGACGAGCAGGATGATTTCATTCAAGTCTTTCAAGCAGTTCTACCAAAAGACCAAGGTGAATTTTTAGTATCGTTTAATGACTCCGGAAAAGACGGCTTGCCACTTACCATTACACAACAGGAATTTATGCGACGGATGAAAGATATGTCAAAAATGGGTGGTGGCGAGATGAATTTCTATGGCACACTGCCGGATACTTATTCTGTAGTAGTAAATTCCGAAAGTCCGTTGATTGGGAAAATAAAAAAGGCAAAAGCCGAGAAATTGGGCGAGGAGTTGGAAAAATTACGGAAAGACATTAAAAAAATTGAAGCTGACCAAAAGAAAATAGAGGATAAACTGAAAGACAAGAAAGAAGACGAAATTCCGCAAGCCGACAAAGACAAAAAAGAAGAACTGATAAAGAAACTGGAAGAAGTGCGTCAGAAGAAAAACAAAAGATTGCAGGATTTTGCCAAAAAGACACCGCTGGTCAACGAAATTGTGGATTTAGCACTACTGACACAAAATATGCTGAAAGGTAAGTCGTTAGATGATTTTGTGAAACGAAGCGTGAAATTGATAAAATAAAGCAATTTTTCAGATTCATCATTTACCAATCAATATTCAATCAGCTGAAATTCAATAGACTCGTGCTTTAGCACGGGTCTAAATCATATAAAAGATTATTGTTTTGGCGGTATTTTGGTTTGCGAAGCACCAAAATCGTGACAAAAGATTTTAAGGATTAATAGTAGCAAATAATGAGACTTGAATCTTGAATCAATTATACATCGGGTCGTCGGGGATAGTTGCCGCAATTTTAGGATTTAGTCCTAATTCGGTAATGATGGTTTCCCATAATGCTTCCGGTTCGTTCCATATA
>JALTHX010000224.1:0-6961 GCA_027076005.1 Caldisericaceae bacterium | reverse complement strand
GAGGAAACAGCTTTCTTCAACCTCCTCCCGAAGAGAAAATAACAAATTTCAATGTATAGAACAGATATATATCTTACTATCTATTCTACAAATATATTATACGAGGAGGTGAAAGAAAGATTGCATAATATTCTCCTTTAGTATATAATACAATAAATTAAAATAGGAGAAAAGATGACAAAAAATAAATGGATTATATATTATACCTTTTGGGTTACAATAGTATCGGTTTTCTTAGTTATATTTACATTAGTTAGATTTAAAGTCAATTTTAGTACCAAAATTTTGGTTTATTCTATACTTTTTGGAATAGGTATAATTTTAGCAGATGAATATCCAATCGTATATTTTCCCCATAAGGAAAATAAAGCTGAAATAACAATTTCACTTTCTTTAACTTTTGCTATGGCATTTATTATTCCCCCCATATATGCAATTTTAGTAGCAGTAATAACAAATATAATAGCAGAAATTCTATCAAGGAAAAAAGATTTTTTTAAAAAATGGTTTAAGGTGGTTTTTAATACAGCTTACCTTTCTATTGTTGTCGGAATTACAAGTATTCTGTTTTACAGATTATATACCCCCCAATTAACTTTCCTATCTATTCATAATATAGGGTGCTTATTGATATGTGGTATTATATATATTTTATTAGAAACATTTATCCTGTTTGGTTTACTTTCGTATCTAAACAACGAACGGTTCTTTAAATATTGGATTAAGAATATTGAAGCGGCTCAATTGGAACTTCTAACTTTATTTCCTTTAGGCTATTTGCTTATATATATTTATATTAAGAATTTTTGGGTTTCTGTGCTTCTCATACCGCTTTTTATTGCAATTTATTTTGCCTCAAAAGAAAAAGTGGAAATAATAAAACAAACAGAAAAAACTTTATATGCCTTAGCAGCAATTGAAGACAACAAATTCCCGGATACCAAAAAACACTCCGATAGAGTTGGGAATCTCACGGAAGAATTGTTATTTAAGCTAAAGGTCTCTGAAGACGAAAGAGATACGATTGTAAAAGCCGCGAGGCTGCACGACATTGGGAAAATAGCAATTCCAGACTGGATACTGGAGAAGCCAGACAGACTTACAAAAGAAGAGTTCGAAGTTATCAAAAAACATCCAGAAAGAGGGCAAGAAATAGTAGAAAATCTTAGTGCATTTGGAAACGGGCCTGAAATTATACTGCACCACCATGAACGATGGGACGGAAACGGATATCCGGGCAAACTTAAGGATGATAAAATTCCCCTTGGATCTCGTATTATAACAGTTGTAGACTCATTTGACGCAATGATAAGTATAAGACCATACAGAAAAAATCCTAAAACGATTAAAGAAGCTATAGAAGAAATCAGAGAAGAAAAAGGTAGGCAATTTGATCCGGAAATAGCCAAAAACTTTTGTACATTAATAGAAGAGTTGCTCCAAAAGCCCAATCTCGAATTCACCAAATATTTCCCTGAAAATGCACAAATAAAATAATGCTATTTATCATACTTATTTTATTATCCTTCATTATTTCCATTATTATAAACAGGGGATTCGGGGGAATAGAAAATAAAGAAATACGAGCAGGTTACTTAATCGTTGTTGGTTTTGCTATTCAAATAGCGATATTCAATGATAAATTTGCGGCAAGCAGTCTTAATAAGTTTACTCCATTTCTTTATATTATCTCGTTGATAATCTTATTAATATTTCTTTTGCTTAATATTAATTATAAAGGAATTTTGATTTCTTTGACAGGTTTTTTACTGAATTTTGTAGCTATTCTTGCAAACGGCGGATATATGCCACAAGACCTCGGCAAATTAAAACTTATAGGAGAAACGGGAAAAGTTAAACTATTGCAAAAATTCGGATACTTTTACAATGCAAGAATAATGAACAACAAAACTCACCTTAATTTTTTGGGGGACCGTATTGTTCTGCCTTTTCCGAAATCTATCAGCAGTGTTTACAGTATTGGTGATATTATTATTGTTATTGGCATTTGTCTTTTTATTTTTGAGTATATGACAGTTAAAAAATAGGGTACGAGTAAAGATCTCTACCCGCACCCTTAAAGAATTCAAAGAAAAAGCAAAACTATATTGGATAATACTCTCCAGGTGCTTTAGGAAACAGAGTTACATCTTTAACATTTTTTGCACCGGTAATAAAGCGTACAAACCGTTCTATTCCAATTCCAAAACCTGCCGAAGGAACCAAACTATATTCTTTTGCAAATTCAATGTACCACTTAAACTGTTCTGGTGTTTGCCCTTTTTTCGCAATTCTTCGATATATTTGATCAATTTCATATTCTCTTTCTCCACCTGAAGAAGCTTCGCCAAATCCTTCCGGGTAAATCAAGTCCATATCCAACAATGTACCAGGGCGTTTAGGATCTTCCCTGTCGTAAAATTCCCTATCCATTATGGGAATATCTATTAGCCAAAATGGCTCTTCAGCTTCTTCCGATAGTTTTGTTTCGAAATCTTTACCATATTTTTCGAATGCCTTAGCATAAGTAATTTTTTTGAAAGGTTTTTTAGGAACAGTTAATTTTCGATTGAGATTTTTTATAATATCAGAATCTTCCTCGAGCAATTTGGAAATCGTATAAATTACCAAATCCTCTGCCAAATTCATAACATCTTCTCTTGTTGCACCTTTCTGTTCTACATCAATCTGAGTAAATTCGATAAGGTGCCTGCCAGTTCTTTTTCGTTCTTCCGGTTCGAGCCTTATATTTGGAGAGAACGCAAATATTTTATCAAGAGTATGCAAGGCAATCTGTTTATGAAATATCATACTCTTAGTAAGCTCATATTTATAACCATATACCTCTACTTGCGATTTCGTAGTGGGATGATTCAAAGGATCCGTAATAGCCGAAATTATAACAGGCGGTATTTCTATAAATCCTCGTTCTTCTTTTAGAAAATCTCCCATATATTTTCTCGTATCACTATGAATTTTTAATGCTTTTCTTAGAAAAACTGAGGAGAGGTGTTCTCCATAATCTTTTATTTCCATTTGTTCCTCCTTACACAGCTATATTAACAATTTTGTCAAGAAATTTCTTTGCACGGTCCGTTTGTGGGTTTTCAAAAAACTCCCTAGGCGTACTCTCTTCAACAATTTTCTTGTCGGCCATAAATATAAGCCTGTCCGCTACTTCCTTTGCAAAGGATATTTCGTGCGTGACTACTATCATAGTCATTCCTTCAAGAGCAACTTTCTCTATAGTATCAAGCACTTCTTTAATCATTTCCACATCAAGTGCAGAAGTAGGTTCATCAAAAAGCATCAAGTCAGGCTTCATAGCAAGTGCCCTCGCAATAGCAACTCTTTGTTTTTCACCTCCGGAAAGCTGGCTCGGATAGTGGCTAACTCTTTTATCAAGCCCTACCTTCGATAAATAGTGCATTGCTATTTCCTGGGCCTCTTTATCCTTTAAGCCATTAACCTGTTTAGGGCCTATAGTTACATTTTCCAGGGCAGTCAAATGAGGAAATAAATTAAAGTGTTGGAAAACCATGCCTATCCTTTTTCTCATCAAAGGTAAATTTGAACTCTCATCAATTTTTTTGCCATCAAAATATACTTCGCCACTCGTGGGAAATTCAAGGAAGTTAAGACAGCGTATAAAAGTACTTTTTCCCGCTCCTGAAGGGCCTATAATAACAACCTTTTCTCCTTTATCAATAGAAAAGTTTACATTATCAAAGACAAGTAAATCACCAAATTTTTTAGTAAGATTAATTGTTTTAAGCACCCTTGCTAAACCTCCTTTCAAGCCTCTGTGCATAGCGAGTAAGAGGTATCGTAAAAACAAGGTAAACCAACCCAGCCGCTATATAAGGCGTCATAACATTTGCAGTACTTGCAGAAATTTGCTTTGCCCTATAAGTAAGTTCTGCAAGCCCCATAACCATAACAAGAGATGTGTCTTTAAACATTGCAACAATCTCATTAGTAACAGGAGGAAGAACTCTTCTAATAGTCTGCGGAAGAATTATATACCTCATAGCTTGTGAATAATTCATCCCTACGGATAAAGCAGCTTCCATTTGTCCCTTCGGGATAGATTCAATTCCTGCTCTAAAAATCTCGGAAACATATGCGGCTGAATTAAGTGAAAGTGCCACAACTCCTGCAGTAAATGCATCTAAACTAATAATCTTTGCAAATACAAAATACACGATTAGTATCTGAAGTAGGAGGGGAGTGCCCCTCACTACTTCAATATATATTGTTGCAATCCATTTTAGGAGACTATTCTTTGAAATTTTTAAAAGAGCAAGTCCTAACCCAAGCGCAATTCCAAAAACCATAGCAAAAAGAGTCAGGCCCAGGGTAAGTTTTAAACCGCCCAAAAGATATGGAAAATTTTGAACAAATATATCAAGTTTAAATTGCATATCTTCCTACGCTTCTTAGCTTCCTGGCTTTTTGCCAAACCACTTTACATAGAGCTGGTCGTATTCGCCGTCCGTTTTTATCTCTTCGAGGATTTTATTTACGGCATCTTTCAACTCTGTATCGTTTTTCCTGAACGCAATTCCATAATGCTCTACCGTAAGAAGCTTACCAACAAGCTTTATATCCTTATGGCCTTTGGAATAAAATGCGGTAACTGGAAAGTCATTTACTATAGCATCCAGACGGCCAAGTTCGAGATCGGCAAACGCAAGCTGAATATCAGGGTACGTTTTGTCAATTGCCCCTTTAATTTTCTGAACTGCAAAGTCTCCTGTCGTTCCCATCTGAGTTCCAACAGTTTTTCCTACAAGGTCTTCCGGGCCTTTAATCGAATTATTACTTGTTTTTACGGCAATAATCTGTCCGGAATCATAATAAGGAATTGAAAAATCTATTTCTTTTTCCCTCTCTTTGGTTATAGTCATTGCAGAAATGATTACATCAAACTTATTCGTTTCAAGCGCAGGGATGATTCCTCCCCAATCAGTTGTCATAATATCTGCCTTTACTCCAAGTTTTTTAGCTATAAGATTTGCAATATCAACATCAAACCCTACAGCCTTTCCGGCCTTAGTATCAATGGATTCAAAAGGAGCATAAGTGGTGTCGGAACCAACTCTTAAAACACCTGATCTCTTTATTTTTGCAAGCGTATTAAATTTTAAAGTAACATTTTTGGATAATCCGTCTTTCGTTACTTCGACATTATCGCTAAACGGCTCCGCTCCATCAGCACTTATTTTTAAAATATATTTACCGGGTTTTACGTTATTAAAAACAAAATGTCCATCGGCATCAGTTGTAGCAGAAAACTTGCCTATCTGAACACTTGCCCCTGCAACAACTTTTCCATCGTCACCCTTTACGGTACCACTTACATTCTTTGCCGAAGTGCAACCGGTAAAGATTGTAACAACAAGAGCTGTCAAAATAATTAACGTAATTACTTTCTTCATATCCATTCCTCCTTAAATTAAATTTTAACATTATACAAAAATAAATTTGTGTGTCAATAGATAAGGAGGAAATTGACAAAACTATTTTGTCGGACGCGGTCCAAAAAGTAAAGTTCCTAATCGCACAATATTTGCCCCTTCTTGGATTGCAACCTTATAAGAAGAAGACATTCCCATAGATAAATAACGCATTTCAACGTTAGGTAGACTTAAATCTTTTATCTTATCGAAAAGTTCTCTTGTTAATTTGAAATAAGGACGTAGTTTATTTGGATCATCAACAAGAGGGCCCATAGTCATTACTCCTTTTATTTTTACATAGGAAAATTCTGAAATTTCTTTGACCAATTGAATACAATTTTCAGGTAAAACTCCCGCTTTTTGAGGTTCACTCCCGCTATTTACCTCAATTAATACCGGCATAACTTTATCCAGTTGTTTGGCACGTTTTTCTATTTCCAATGCAATTTCAACGGATGAAACAGTTTCTATCATATCAAATAATTCCACTATTTTCTTTACCTTTCTCTTCTGAATACTTCCAATATAGTGCCATTTAACGGTATGCTCTATACTATCAAAAATATCTTCCGCTTCCTGCAAGTAATTCTCTCCAATAATCCTTACACCGGCCCTAATAGCTTCTTTTATTTCACTAAGGCTACGAGTTTTTACGGCAGCCACCATATCTACGCCGTCAGGCAATTCTGCAAGAATTCTCTTTGTATTTCCATATATACCCATATCTCTACCTCCTTAAATTTTTTAAAATATTTATATTCTCTTTATAGGCGGCATCGCCACCGGGAGTTTCAAGAATGCCTGGAATATTTATAAAATTTTTATCGTTTACTAACATTTCAAACGCTTTAATTCCAATTCTGCCTTTCCCAATTTCTTCATGCCTATCCATCTTAGAGCCCAATTCCTTTTTCGAATCATTGAGGTGAAATGCTTTTATTTTCTCTAAACCAAAAGTAAGTTTTATTTTTTTAATAAAACGATTATAAGCTTTCAGCGTTCTAATATCATATCCGGCTGCAAATATATGACAGGTATCAATGCATATGCCCACTCTTTCAGGATTTTTAACATGCTGAATTATATAATCAAGATGTTCAAGAAGATAACCTACATTTGTTCCTTCGCCTGCGGTGGTTTCAAGCAAAAGCATACTTTCTTTTGAAGAACTTCTCTGAAAAACTTTGTCGATACTTTTAGATATCTTTTTCAACGCATATTTCTCGCCCTTTCCTTTATGGGCACCCGGATGGAATACAAGATATCTTATTCCTAATTTTTCGGCACGCTCAAGATCAACAGCAAGATCATTAATAGAGCGAGAATGAGTTTTCTCATCAGGGCTTGCTAAATTTACAAGGTAAGAAGAATACACAGTTCCTTGAATTACACCCGTTTCCAATAAATTGTGCTTAAATTTGTTTATTTCCTCTTCCGACAGATTGGGTATTTTCCACTGCATCTGATTCTTTGTAAATATCTGAAAGGTTTCACATCCA
>JALTHX010000223.1:0-2294 GCA_027076005.1 Caldisericaceae bacterium | reverse complement strand
ATCCTTCAACTTTCATGGAAACATCTATTTCTCCGTTTGCCTGCGTATATTTTACAGCATTATCCAGTAAATTTAAAAACAAGCGTGTAATTTGTCCCCTGCTGCCTCTTATTTCTGCATGCTCCAGTAGTTGTTCTTTAAACTTTATATGTTTGTCCTTAATAACCGGTGCAAAGTCGCTGATAATACCTTTTATTAAGCCGGCAATATCAAGAATTTCATATTCCTGCTGTAATAAATTCGTATCGGCCCGTGCCAGAAAAAGGAGATCACTTGTAAGCCGGATAAGGCGGTCTACCTGTTCCTGAAGGTTAAACATCGTTTCCTGATATTCCATAACAGAGCGCTGCTTGGTCAGCGTAACACCGATCTGGCCCTTTAATACAGTTAATGGAGTACGGAGTTCATGCGATGCATCCGAGGTAAACCTGCGCTCTTTTCTAAAGGAATTTTCTAACCTGCTCAGCATTTTATTAAAATTTGCAACGAGTTTCTTTATTTCAGCCGCTGTTCCTCTATAGTCAATTCTAAAGGAAAGATCGCTTGCATTTATTTTCTCCGCAGTATCGGTTACATTTATCACAGGTTTAAACGCATTATTTACGATTATATGCCCGCCTATCCCTGCAAGAAATAATGCCAGAAAAAGCCCGACCAGAATAGAACCTGTCATCTCCTCTAAAGTTTTACTCATAAAATCCATTGACTGAGCACTCTGCAGCCAGTAGATCGCTTTTCCGCCTTCGCTTAAAACAGGAGTATTATATACCCTCCACAGGTCATTTTCTGCTCTCTCTATAAAAAATCCCTTTTTCGAAAAATCCCAGACAGGAAGACTTTTATACTCTCCCAACCCATCCATAAGCTTGCCGTCAGCGGAAAATATTCTTAATGCTGATCCTGTCAAATGCACATACTGCGAACCCGCATATATATCCTCTTTATTTTGAAATGCTATTCTCCCCTTTTCATTATCAAAATCCAGGTTAGCAGAAGCCTGGGCTGCTGCAACTTTTAAAGAGAGGTCAATAAGTTTTAACATTGTATTCTGCAGCTGTAAATGCATGTAAAATCCTAAAAAAAGAGATATCATGCCGAACAGAAGGACATACCATAAAGTTAATCGGAGACGAAGAGATACCCGGCTTAATAATCTATTAAAAAAACGGCCCATTGTTATGCCTCATCAATCTTATAGCCGATTCCGCGGACAGTATGGATGAGCGGCCTGGATTTTTTTAAATCAATTTTTTTCCTGAGATAACCTATATATACATCTAAGACATTAGTCCCTGTATAGAAATCGTAGCTCCATACATGTTCTATTAATTGAGTTCTTGTTAATATCTGCTTATTATTACGCATAAGAAATTCGAGAAGGGCAAACTCCCGGGGACTTAGATCTATTAGAAGGCCTGCACGATGAACCTCATGCTTGGACACGTCCATCTCAAGATCATCAACCTTTAGAATTGTGCTGTTCTGCATCGGGGGCCGTCTCAACAGAGCTCTTATTCTTGCCAGCAGTTCGGGAAATGCAAATGGTTTAATCAAATAATCATCAGCTCCGGCATCTAGTCCTTTTACCCGGTCTGTTACAGCATCTCTTGCAGTAAGCAGAATAACAGGAACATTTATATCCTTCTTTCTTATATGCTCTAACACCTCTATACCGTCTATTTTAGGGAGCATAATGTCCAGTAAAATTATGTCATAATCCATAACGGCTACATAATCCAGGCCTTCTTCACCGTCACCGGCAATATCAACGGCATAGCCTGCTTCACTTAAACCCTGTTTTATAAATTTTGCAACTCCCCTTTCATCTTCAACAACAAGAATTCTCATATTTTTATTTCCTTTTAAAATAATCCAGTAAATCCCGGATAGGCCTGCTGGTTCGTCCTTTAATCCAGAGGTACAGAAACAGCGCTGCAGCAATTATCAACAGCAGTATCCAGTAATTAATTGCTATATAGGATAAGGTATACAGCCTTATAAGGTTAAATATTCTATCCTGAATATTATAGTTGGGTGTTTTCATTTTAATAACGTCATAAGTCACCCTCTCTTTTGATACATGTACCTCTATGTAGTGGTAAAAATAGTGCCCCGGATCTGTCTTTAACAGCTCAGCCCCTCCCCCTCCGGTTATAGTGTAGGGAACGCCGTTAAAATTACCATTAAAATAACCATGTATATGCCCCAGAAAGAGCATGGTAATACCCCTGTCCTTTAATAATGATAAAAGCTCCTTTGCGTTTTTAGTATCTTTCATAGAATGTCCCGGCTGA
>JALTHX010000222.1:0-2303 GCA_027076005.1 Caldisericaceae bacterium | reverse complement strand
GCATAAGGGGGTCATTGAAGAGATAGCCCGGGATGGTTGGCCTCAAGTAAGAATTGATGGCATTTTGTATTCAATTGATGAAGCTAGAGAAAAGGCATTAAGCAAAAACAAATTTCATAACATTGATGTCTTGGTAGATAGGATATCACTGAAAGACTATAAAAGTGTAGAAAAAATAGGAAAGGTGGCAAAAAAAGAGAAACAAGCCCTTGGTAAAAGAAACAAGAAGATAAAACAAATCCTAAAAGAAGAAAAAGAGAGAATTCTTGAGAGTACAAAGAAGGCTTTAGAGATAGGCGGCGGAAGGTTAAAGGTTATATATTCAGAGAAAGGAAAGACTAAGGAGGAAGTGCTTTCTCAGCTTTTAACTTGTCCAAGATGTGGCATTTCTCTACCTAAAATTGAGCCCCGACTTTTTTCTTTTAATAGCCCATACGGGGCTTGTAACTATTGTCAAGGATTGGGTAAACTTTTGAAGGTAGACCCAAATCTCATTATTAGCCCTGAACTTTCCCTAAACGAAGGGGCAATTTTGCCCTGGTTTTCTTTAAGCCGATTTTCTAGAAGAGCTCTAGGCGCCTCATACCAGAGATGGGAAGTAGAAGAACTGGCTGATATGTTGCATTTTTCTTTAGATACCCCCTTTAAAAATCTTTCTAAACAGACTCAAGAGGTCATTTTATACGGAGATACCTCTGGAGCTACAAACTATGAAGGGATTATCCCAAAAATGGAAAGGTTATATCATGAGACAGATTCAGATTATATAAGAGAGGAAATTTCTAAATATATGACAGAAATTGTTTGTCCCAAATGTAAAGGAGCTCGCCTAAAGCCAGAAGCTTTGTCAATTAAAATTAATAATAAAAATATCTATGAGATTACTCTTATGCCCGTCGAAAAAGCGATAAAGTTTTTTGAAAAACTTCCACAAGTTTTATCTAAAAGAGAAAAAATTGTTGCTGAGTCCCTTTTGAAAGAAATTCTAAAAAGGCTGCGATTTCTTATGGATGTCGGAGTTGATTACATTAACCTAGCCAGAGAAGCAAATAGCTTATCAGTGGGGGAGGGCCAGAGGATAAGGCTAGCCTGTCAATTAGGGTCAGGCCTTTCAGGAGTCGTTTTTGTTTTGGACGAGCCGACAATAGGGCTTCATCAACGAGATATTCAAAGATTAATTAAAGCATTAAAGCAGCTGGTTGACCAGAAAAATACAGTTATTGTCGTTGAACATGATGAGAGGGTAATAGCTAATGCGGATTGGATTATTGAAATTGGTCCAGGCGCTGGCAACAAAGGAGGAAAGATTGTTTTTGAAGGCACGTATACAAATTTAAAAAAGGCAAAGACTTTAACAGGTCTTTATTTGTCTGGAAAATTACAAGTAGAGACGAATTTTAAACAGAGTCTAGTGTCAAAGGAAACGCAGTGGCTGGAGTTAAAAGGAGCACGCCAATTTAATTTAAAAAATGTAGACTTGAAAATACCTCTTGGAAAATTTATTTGTATTGCCGGGGTGTCAGGCTCAGGCAAGAGTACTTTAATTATAGAAACCTTGGCAAAAGCTTTGTTAAAAGATATTCATCATCGAAAAAAGATAAAACCTGGGGAATATAACAAAATCTATGGGATAGAGAATATAAATAAAGTAATTTTAGTTGACCAGACCCCTATTGGTAGAACGCCAAGGTCTAATCCTGCCACTTATACAGGCGTTTTCTCCCCTATAAGAGAATTATTTGCCAAGACTTATCAGGCAAGATTAAGAGCTTATACACCGTCTTATTTTAGTTTTAATACAAAAGCAGGCAGATGCCCAGCTTGTAAGGGTGAAGGATATCAGAAAGTAGAAATGTATTTCTTGCCGGATGTCTATGTTGAGTGCGAGGTTTGCCATGGAAAGAGATTTGCGCCAGAAGTTTTAAAAGTAAGGTATAATGGGAAGAGTATTGCCGATGTTTTAGATATGAGCATTGAGGAGGCTAAAAAATTTTTCTCAAATATCGGTAGAGTTAAAGACAAACTTCAGCTCTTATGCGATGTAGGGTTGGGTTATTTAAAACTGGGGCAAAGTGCAACCACTCTTTCTGGGGGAGAGGCGGAAAGAATTAAGTTGGCCCTTGAGCTTTCAAAAAAGAACACAGGAAAAACATTATACATTTTAGACGAGCCAACGGTTGGTCTTCACTTTGATGACATAAAAAAACTTTTGATTGTTTTAAGGAGATTAGTAGATAAGGGTAATACAGTAATTATCATTGAGCACAATCCGGCTGTTATAAAAGAATCAGATTGGGTTATAG
>JALTHX010000221.1:0-6995 GCA_027076005.1 Caldisericaceae bacterium | reverse complement strand
CCTAAATAAGTCCCCGTACAAACACCTTGACATAGATCCCGATAAAAGAGACAAAATAAAGGATAAAAACTTATGTTTTTCCTCTTGACAAAGATCGTAGTATCTTTGATGAGGCAATTCGTAATGTTGCATAATTTATTAAAAACCATATAATATAATTTGACTTTCACCGAAGGTTGCCGAATGGCCGACGGTTTCCTTTGATGGAAGAATTTGTTTACAAGGAGGCTATAAATGATTAGCAAAGAAAAGAAAGAAGAAATTGTTAAGAGATTTCAGCGTCACGAAGGTGACACCGGATCTCCGGAAGTTCAGATTGCACTGCTTACTGAAAGAATTGCAGAACTTACTGAGCACTTAAAAAAATTCAAAAAAGATTATGCATCCCGCAGAGGTTTGTTTAAAATGGTCGGTGAACGCAGAAGACTCTTAAACTATCTCAAATCCGTCAGCAAAGAAAGGTATCAGAAGACTATTAAAGAATTGAAGTTGAGGGTGTAGTATGAGTGAAAAGGTAGAAGTAGAAATTGGCGGTAAGCTCATTACGTTCGAATATGGAAAAGTAGCGAAGCAGGCAGGCGGTGCAGTACTTGCATCGTGTGGTGACACTGTTGTATTTGCGTCATCTACAATGGGGAAAGAGCCGTCGGAACCCGCAAATTTTTTCCCTTTAACAGTGGACTACTTCGAAAAAATGTATGCTGTAGGCAAAATTCCGGGTGGATTTTATAAAAGAGAAGGTAGGCCTTCTGAAAAGGAAATTTTAGGGGCGCGCCTTATTGACAGGCCTCTCAGGCCTTTATTTCCTATCCAGTTCAGGCGTCCTGTTCAAATTGTACTTTATGTCCTTTCAGCAGGAGGGGAGATTGCCCCGGAAATTTTAGGAATAAACGCTGCATCTCTTGCGTCCCTTATCTCCGATGAACCGTTTACCGAAGCCGTAGGCGCGGTAAGAGTGGGCCTCATTGACGGGAAATTTGTTGTTAACCCTTCGGAGAAAGATATTGATGAGAAAAGTACATTGAATCTCAGCATTGCAGGCACAAAAGAGGCATTGCTTATGATTGAGGCAGGCTCTAATATTATTTCCGAAGATGAGATGGTCGACGCAATGGCTGTTGCAATTCCAGAAATCCACAAACTTGCAGAAGCGCAGGAAGAACTTAGAATGCGTGTTGGAAAGGAGAAAATTGTTGTCCCTGAATTCAATGTGGACGAAAAACTGAAAGAAGAAATTACTCCTCTGTTTCTCTCGAAAATAGAGGAAGCTTTGCAGCACAAAGAGAAGCTGAACAGAGAGCATGCTTTGGATGAAATAAAAGAGGAAATCGTAAAAGAAGTCATTGAACAAAATTCTGAAAAGGAAAAAGATGTAAATGAAATTTTTGATGATTTATTGAAACACTATATTCGTGAAAAAACGATAAATACAGGTGTGCGTATGGATGGAAGGCCCTACACCGAGATTCGGCCGCTCAGCATTGAAGTAGGGCTACTTAAACGCATACACGGCTCAGCACTTTTTACAAGAGGGCAAACGCAAGTTTTATCCATTGCAACCCTTGCGGGCAAGGGTGAGGGGCAACTCGTTGAATCTCTTAAAACAGAGATGACAAAACGTTATATGCATTATTATAATTTTCCTGCCTTTTCTGTGGGAGAGGTAAAGCCGATGAGGGGCCCGAGTAGAAGGGAAATAGGGCACGGAGCTCTTGCAGAGCGTGCGATTGTTCCGGTGCTTCCTGATGAAGAAGAGTTCCCCTATACGATAAGAGTTGTTTCTGAGGTAATGGAATCTAATGGCTCTACGTCTATGGCATCTACCTGTGGTTCGACACTTGCTTTAATGGATGCAGGCGTACCGATTAAAAAACCTGTTGCAGGCATTGCGATGGGACTTATGAAGGAAGGGGAAAAATATGCAATTCTCACTGATATTCAGGGTGCGGAAGATCATCTCGGAGATATGGATTTTAAAGTAACCGGAACTGAAGACGGCATCACTGCATTACAAATGGATATTAAATTAAAAGGTATTTCCCTTGATATTATCAGAAAGGCATTGTATCAGGCCAAAGAGGCAAGGTTATTTATTTTGGATAAGATGCTTAGCGTTATCCCGGCGCCGCGTAGTAATATTTCTCCTTATGCGCCTCGCATATTTACACTCCAGGTAAACACTGATAAAATAGGCTTGCTCATAGGCCCTGGGGGTAAAACAATAAGGAGTATTATTGGTGATACTGATGCGGATATTAACATCGAGCCCGATGGGAAAGTGTTTATTTCCGCTCCGGATGAAGAAATCGGTGAAAAACTGAAGGAGAAAATTCTTGCACTGATAGAAGAACCGGAAGCGGGTAAAATCTATTCAGGAAAAGTAGTTGATATAAAAGACTTTGGTGCATTTGTTCAGATACTTCCAAGCTATGTGGGCCTTCTGCACGTTTCTCAGCTTTCAGATAAATTTGTTAAAGATATCAGAAAAGAAGTCCACAAAGGGGATACTTTTAATGTTAAAGTGTTGCGCGTAGATGAGAACGGAAAAATTCAGCTTACTAAAAAGGGAGTAAAACAAACGGAAAAGGATGAATAATAATTATATACCTCAAAGCGTTTCAAAGAGCGGTATAAAATATTTTTTAGAGGAAAACCATACATTTCCGTCCGTTTCCGTTGGCGTATTTGTAAAATCCGGAAGCAGGTATGAAGCTCCGGATAAAAAAGGCATTTCCCATTTTCTTGAACATGCCGTATTTAAAGGCACCAGTCAACGGACTGCTTTCGAAGTTTCCCACGAGATCGAGAGACTCGGAGGTGAATTGAATGCATATACATCTCCCGAATACACTCTTTTCTATGCAAAATTGCTTGGCAAACACAGTGAAAAAGCTTTTGACGTGCTTTCTGATATTGTAAAAAATGCTGTTTTTGATAAAGATTTAATAAAAAAGGAAAGAAAGGTGATCCTTGAGGAGATTCAAGAATATCTTGATAGCCCGGAAGATATTTGCCAGACAGAATCTCTACATTCGATATGGAATGAGGACCCTGTGGCCAATAATCCGTTGGGCAGCAAAAAAAGCGTAAAGAATATTACAAGGGACGACCTTGCATTAACATTTAAAAAGCTTTTTAATAAAAATAATATTCTTGTTTCAGTTGCAGGCGATATTAATAAAAAGCGCACGGAGAGCTTTATAGAAAAATATTTCTCTGACTTAAACGAGGAAGTATACATTCCTGGCGCGCAACCCCCCTCTTATTGTTTTAACGACAGAGTTTTTAAAAAGGACAGCACACAGGCGCATATTGCAGTAACTTTCAAAGGATTCAGGCTTTACACAAAGGAAAGCTTATACCAGTCTATTTACACAACAATTCTCGGGGGCAATATGTCCTCTCGTTTGTTTCAGAAGCTCAGGGAAGAACAGGGGCTTGTTTATACGGTTTATGCATATCCTGTCCGCTATTTTGACACCGGAGGCACAGTAGTATATGCGTCTACTACCCCTGACCAATCTGATAAAGTAAAAAAAGGTATTTTAAAGGAAATTGATAGTATCGCCCAAAAAGGAGTTAGAAAAGAGGAATTTGCCGATGCAAAGGAATACCTGCTTGGAAATGTTGTGCTCGGGATGGAAGGAATTTCAAGCAGAATGCAAAAAAACGGTGTTCAGAGCTTATTTATGGGAAAAGTAGAAAAAATAGATGCTTTAATGAAACGAATAGAAAATGTCCGATATTCTGAATTTAATGAATTTGCAAAGCAACTTTCCCTTTCAAAGCGTGGTAGTGTTTTAGTGGGTGACGTGTAGATGGAAGAAAAAAAAGCATTGTTTTCTGAGATTACAAAAGACATTATTGAATGCACAAAATGCCCTTTATATAAGACACGCATAAAACCTGTACCCGGCGATGGCTCACTTGATGCGGACATTATGTTTATCGGAGAAGGGCCCGGTAGAAATGAGGATAGAACAGGCAAGCCTTTTGTTGGTGCAGCGGGAAAGTTTCTTGATGAGCTTCTATCGAGTATTAGCTTAAAGAGAAGCGATGTGTTTATCGGAAATGTTGTTAAATGTAGGCCGCCGAATAATAGAGTGCCTACCATTGGTGAGATAGAAGCGTGTAAACCGTATCTGTATGCGCAGATTGCAATTATTCAACCTAAAGTAATATGCACGCTGGGCAATACCCCGCTCAAGACCATTATTTCTCCAAATCTCTCCATAGGGAGAATTCATGGAAACGTGCTTGAAAAAGAGGGCTTTACTTTTATTCCACTCTACCATCCTGCGGCAGCATTGTATCATAATGCGTTAAAAGATACGTTAAAGGAAGATTTCAAGAAGTTAAAAACTTTTTTAGATGAATTAAAAATGAAAAATTTATAGTTTAAGGAGGATTTTTAGAATGAGGAGAAAAAATATTATTGTGATTTTGCTCATCTTAGTTGTATTTGTTTTCTCCCTCTGGGTTGATGTTACCGGTTTTAGTGTGTCGAACAAACCGCTGGACCAGCTCAGTGGTGCAGAAGCATATTTTAAACCGCGGTTAGGGCTTGACCTTCACGGAGGCGTTCATTTTGTGCTTCAAGCAGAAGACACAAAAAACGTTAAGGTTACTCCGGAATCGATGCAAACGACCCTTCAAGTTTTGAGGAAAAGGGTAAATAACCTCGGTTTAAGTGAAGCGGTTGTTGTACAGGAAAAGGGAGCAAACTGGAAGAGGATTGATGTGGAACTCCCCGGATGGAAAGACCCGGAAAAAGCAAAAGAACTTATCGGGCAAACTGCCCTGCTTCAGTTTAAGGATGAAAGCGGGAAAGTTGTTTTAACAGGTGCGCATATTAAAGATGCACGTCTTGCATTCAGTAAGGATTCAAAAAGCCTTGGGGAACCCATAATAGAATTTACGTTGGATTCCGAAGGTACCAAAATTTTTGCAGATGTTACGCAGGCAAATATAAATAAAAAAATCGCGATTTATCTCGATAATAAACTGCTTATGAGTCCCGTAGTCCAGAACCCTATTACTACCGGCAAAGGAATTATTACAGGCGGATTTACTAAAGAACAGGCGGCGGATTATGCGGCGCTTCTAAGGAGTGGCGCGTTACCTGTCAAACTTACGTTCCTTACGGAAGAAGTTGTCGGGCCTACTCTCGGCTCGCACTCAGTAAGAATGGCACTTATAGCCGCGATTGTAGCTATCCTTCTTATATTCCTTTATATGATAATTTTTTACAGATATCTTGGGCTGATAGCCTCAGCTGCTCTTGTATTCTATCTTGCATTAGAGCTTGCCCTTCTGCTTCTTCTACACGCAACATTCTCGCTTCCTGCAATCGGTGGTGCAATCCTATCTCTTGGTATGGCAGTCGATATTAATGTTATCGTATTTGAAAGGATGAAAGAGGAACTTGCTTCCGGTAAATCTGCAAAGGCAATCATTGCGGCAGGTTTTGCAAAAGCGTTCAGAACCGTATTTGACTCGAACCTTACTGTTCTTATCGGTGCAATTATATTATTCTATCTCGGCACAGGCGTAATCAGAGGTTTTGCAATCACTGTTTCAATTGGTATATTGTCCGGTTTCTTCAGCGGCGTAGTGGTAACTCATACTTTGGTAAGTTTACTTCTCCCTGCCTCTGCTACAAAGAAGCCATGGTTATTCGGGATTTAGGGGGTGCGAAATGACATTAAGAGAAAAAATTAAAAGTTGGCAAATTGTAAAATACACAAAACTCTGGTTTACAGTATCCATTGTGATTATTTTAATAGGAATTGGTGCAATGGTATTTAATCAGGCAACAACAGGGTTGCCCCTGAATTTCGGAATTGACTTCAGAGGTGGAACGGTAATCTCTCTTACCTGTGAAAAAGCCCCCGATGTATCTGCAGTAAGAAATATTCTTGTAGAAAACGGATACAAAGATGCTACTGTCCAAGAAGCAAAAGGTAACAAAATTACGATAAAGGTTAATGCAAGGGCAATTAAACCGGATGATGCAACAAAGATTATAAACGAAATTTCAGAAAAAGTTGCCCCGATCGATAAGGATAAAACGGGCATTACTACAATTGCGCCCGTAATTGGAGAAGAGCTTATAAAAAGCGGAAGTATTGCCCTTGTTCTTGCGCTTTTATTTATCCTTTTTTATATTACTATTAGGTTTACGTTTCAGTTTGCTCTTGCAACAGTTCTTGCTTTAATCCACGATATGCTCATTACGCTTGGAATGCTTGCCCTGTTCAGAGTTGAGCTTAACGCCCCGTTTATAGGTGCTTTCCTTACGATTATGACTTATTCCGTTGAAGACAGTGTCGTTGTAATGGATAGAATCAGGGAAAACTTGAAATTCCGGGCTAAAGAGACGTTCCCTGATCTTATAAACAGAAGTATCACGGAAGTGTGGATGCGTTCGATGAACACATCTATCACTACGTTCCTTGCGTCATTCTCACTTGTTTTATTCGGCGGGCCGACGCTCAGGGATTTCTCAATGACACTGATGTTTGGACTTCTTTCGGGAACATATTCCTCAATTTATATTGCATCACCGCTTCTTGTCCTCTGGCATAAAGGGAAAGACAAGGAGAGGAAACGTATTGCAACGGTTGAATCTCGTACTCCAAATGCTGTAAAGGTTGGAAGCAGCGAAACAGTATCAGTAGTTTCTGAGGGAACCGATGTCCAGGCTGTACCGAAGAAAAAGGTTACAAAGAAAAAAGGCGGTAAGCGTAAAAGTAAAAAAAGAAGAAGATAATTGTTATGGCCCTTTACGGGGCCATTTTTGTTTTTGCTCTCTTTTACCTCGCATAGCAAATCTACTGAAACAATAAAGAACGAGTAAGAATGTTACTTATAACGGATCTTCCACCAAAAAATGGGACTATTTTATGCTCTAATCCCTCTTTGCAAAAGCGATTAGAGGAAATTATAGATATGAAAAATCGTTACTACAATCTATCAGGCAATTTTACGTGCAA
>JALTHX010000220.1:0-2305 GCA_027076005.1 Caldisericaceae bacterium | reverse complement strand
GTAGAGGCATAAAAAATTAAAAGTTACTTTTTCTCTCTTCCAACTCCCTAATCCTTTTCTTCAGCTCAATCATCCGTAGCTCCCTGCCCACAGTCAGCTTGTAGAACTTTTCTAGGTCTGCCTTTCTCTTTTGTATCTCTTCATAGGACAAGGCATTGTTGAAAGCGATAGCGGCCTGGGCAGCAATTATTTCCAATACTCTAATGTCTTCGCTAGTAAATGTATCACTCGATATTTTAGCAGATAAAAGAAACAATCCAACCAGCTTTTCTCTGAAGAACAAAGGAACGACTACAGCCGCTCCAATTTTTTCCATATCTTTAATTAAAAGAAAACTCTTCTCAAATTTAACTTTATCCGCTACTTTTCTCTTCATTTCCTCTAAAACAATGGTCTTTTCACCTGTATTCTTATGCCAGTCTGGACGGTTTGCGTTTTCTTTGAAATACGAAATTATATTTTTTAAAGATTGTTCTTCTTCTTTGGATTGATATATTTTTTGTGGGTTGCCGTTTTCCTCCAATACAATAATTCTCATTTTTTCTAATCTTAACGCTTGGCTAATTTTTCTTTCCAATGCATTAATAATTATATTCAAGTTCAATGTCTCCGACAAAATATTAGAAATCTCAGCTATCAATTTCTGGGGGCGGTATTCGCCTTTAAACAAAAATGTATCAGTTGCTTTTCTTGTCCAATCATAAAAAGGTCTAAAGCCAATTGCAATTATAAGAGAAACGACTATTCCAACGATAAGCTGGTCTTTAAAATTGTAAGTTCCTTTAAGAACAAGCCATGTCAACAGAAACGCCGCCAAAGTGTAAGTGAAGGTAAGCAAAACAAATATCACCAAAAAAACTATGCTCCTTTTAATCACGACCCTGATATCCATCAGGCGATATTTGACAATAGCATAGGAGAATAATAAAGGATAAGCAATAACTAAAGGGTTGCCGAAAGGAGGAAAGAGATCAATCCCTATCATTAAAGGGAAGTTTGTTGCTCCCCCAAGACCTCCTATGAACAAACCCAAGAAAACGTATTTTATTTGATCTCTATAATAACCTGTGGTAATTTTAAATTTTTTATAAAGCAAATACAAGCCATAAAAAAACATACCAAAGTAACTTAAAGCTATATATAAAAGATAAAGCCAGTTAGCTTGAGGCCAATAAGGAAAAATTGATACATGCTTTACTTCTTTAATATAATAAGGAGTAAAACTAAATAAAAGAAAAAGAAAAGTTAACGCATATCCAAAAGATAAAATTATTTTTCTTCTCTTATGTTTTTTTAAAAAAACTAAAATCCAATGTAAATAAGTTATTGGAATAAGAGTAACACCAGCATTGAGCTGTGTTGTTACGTCAGCAGCACCGTTGTTATATACAGTTGCGCCAAAGTAAGGTTCAATATTGCCCATTGTGTAAGTTACAGAAGTATCAGAAGCCCAGTCAAGATCTGAAACCATTGTGTAGAGTTCGAAAGTTTCGCTGAAAGTAAGGTTCTCAACTGCACTTATTGTAAGTACGTTCTGAAGTTCAGCATCATCATTTCCATAGTAAAAAGTTGCACCGTAAGTTCCGGCACCGAAGTCTACAGTTGCACCGGCAGCATAATCTGAATCAAATGTTCCGCCGTCAGGAAGTGAACCGTCTACAGAAGCCCATACGCTGAGCATATCCATAGGAGTTACAGTAACCTTTGAAGAAAGAATAAGGTCAGCAGCATCGAAAGTTCCGTAACCAAGGCCAAAGTATACGCTAAGCATATCCATAGGAGTTACAGTTGCACCAAAACCAACGCTGTACTTGTTGTCTACGTTTGCAGCAACAGCACCAGTACCAGAAGGGGTTACAACAATATAAGACGCACCAGCAGAAATAGTACCACCGGTACCTGCAGAAATGACAGTACCTGCTCCTGTACCAGCAATTATATAATAATCATTTTTATCTGTTGTCTTAATTGTTTTATCGCTGGAAGCAGTAAGCACTTCTCCATCACTTACACCTTTTGTTGAAGCAGAAGTTGCATCCCAGTTTCCGTTAGAAGTAACGTCAACAGTTAAAGCAACCATATCTATGTCATAACCGAAAGTAAATCCGCCTGTGTAGCCTGAAAGATTAGGTACTACAGCATCGAGTTCAGTATCTTCTTTTTCAGCAATTACATCAGAAAGATGCATAAATCCCATTGCATTTCCAATTTTAAAACTAGGGGCACCGTAGATCTGCATCCATGCTGCATCGGAAAGCAGGAGTTTTGCTGTTATAGAAGGAGCAGCTACCGCAAGTCCGTCTTC
>JALTHX010000219.1:0-2334 GCA_027076005.1 Caldisericaceae bacterium | reverse complement strand
TCCTGGAAAATTACGGAAGAACGATGGGCACTGAAAATCATCCTAAGAAAAAAGTCACCCCAAAGATGCTTGAGGTAATAAGAGGTATGGAGAAAATGGTAAATGAGTTCCTGCACGACATGGACAGCAATAAGAACAGAAAAATTATTAAGGAAATAATGTCTAATAGGTATGTCGTGAGGGACAATCCAAGAACCGTCGTGAAGCTTACCGATGTAAACGGCGAGTTCAGGTTTATAGTTAGTGTACAGAATGACAGTGGGGTAAGGTACTATATTATTCCCGACAGGATAGAAGATATGGGAAAGAGTGTCGGCACAAGCATTTCTTTTGCAGACACCGAGCAAGTCCTCGACGTAGTAAGCCAACTGCCGATGTTTTTTGACAGCCGCTATAACGGGAAGATATACAGCCGCTTTAAAGACATAAGATCCAACGTTGTGTATTACGACAATGCACCGTATTACCACTCCATTGCTTACCTTCCAAACATTGCTGTGAATCTTATAAAAAAGGGGGTGGCTTAAATGGGAGTCAGAAGTGATGTAAAAGAGATAGAAACTTATGTGATTCAACGAACGTACGAAGTACTGCTGACGCAGTATGCCGAAGAAATCCTTCCAAGAGATTCATTTTACATTACAGAGTTCTTAAAGAGAGCGGAGCTGACGGATCCAGAGTTTGTAAAGAAACTCGACTACAACGGCATTGGAATCAGGTGGAAAGGAGATACAGTAGAGTTCCAGATTATTAAGAACGGCAAGGCAAAAGACATAGAAACCGTACCAGAGCTTGTCAAAGTAATAGAGTCATTTAACGAGTTCATCAGTAATCTGCTCTACAAAACGACAGGCGTTAAAAAAATAATAGGAGGTGAAGAACAATGAGAGCGAGAAAAACATCAGTGTACTTCAGCAACAATAGCAGAATAATGTTGTACCAGCTTATAAATGAAAAAGACTTTCTTTTGAATGAGGAAGATCTGCCCGTGTTTGTCGGAAGTATGATCGACGACCTATGCTTTATTCCCGATCTCTGTAGGGTATGCACCGACACAAGCAAAAAGATATTCCTGTATAAGAAACCAGGGTATTTGATGCCTGAGGGAATTGCTGTAAGAGACGGCAGTAAAATACTTCTCATACCACGCTACTTGGACATTGAAAGAAGAAAGATATTTGCTAAAGACAATATCTACGTACTTTCTTATGAAGATGCCGTCAAGTACAAAGATGCAGTTATGCAGTTTTTGATAGGCTGTATTAATAAAGTACACGAGCAGGTAAACAACTGCATAGACAGAGTATACAGGGTTGGTTCTAAACTTACTGACCCCCGTGATTTTAAAGTGCTAATGGAAAATATCGTAGGAGGGTAAAAGAGATGGACAGTATTGAAAGACTGACGGCAATTAAAGAATTTAACACGCAAGTATCCCGCATCGTTGATATGGTAGCTGATTACCTCCGTATTATAACAAGTGCTTTGACTGATATTCACAAATCATCGAAGAAACCTATTCCGCTATTTCTCTTTAACTATCACGGGTACAAATTAGAGAAGGACAAAAATGACTGGTATATCATAATAAAAGAGAATAAAATATTTCCGTCAGAAACACAGCTAATTGGAACAGACAATTATATGAACCTCGAAGAAGTTCTCAAATTTGCAGAAATTGCTCCAGACTTCCTCCTGCACTTTATCCAGATGCTTGCAACTTAAAAAATCTTTTAAGGCAGGTTGACAGAAAACCTGCCTTTTTTCATAACTATATCAGGACAATTTTTTATTTATGATAACAATTTTTTGATTCCCCCTGTGTAAAAAAGCCGTGCAGGGGGAATCATTTTAAGAATGGAGGTGATTAAAGTGAGTTACGAAACCGACATAGCGTATATGAGGATGGAGCAAAACATACAGCAGACAAACGAGAAAATCGCAGGAGAAGCTATGAGAATGGGTATGGACGCAATAAGCGGAACTTCTGCTGGAAGCGGCGAGGCAATGGGAGGTGCTTTGCAGGATCCAACAGGCGATATGATACAGGAAATGCAGCAGCAGATAATGGAACCGTCAACATCCATAGAGCAAAGCTATGATGCTCAAGTGTCGGAGTCGTCTTCTAATACAGAGAGCGTAACTTCAGAAGAGTACGTGCAAAACAGTATACAAAAAGCAGAAGAAAAGATAAAGGATGCGGCGAAGGACATGGCGAAGGCTGTTGTTATCATCACATAACAGTTTATATTACTTCACCTCTTTGGAGTGCAAATGCACTCCATTTTTTGTTTGCCAAAATACAGTTATTTTCCCCATTACTTACAAAAATAT
>JALTHX010000218.1:0-2361 GCA_027076005.1 Caldisericaceae bacterium | reverse complement strand
ATCTATTTCAATTCCAATTTCGCTATAGATAGATTCTAATTTTTTTCGCAATAAAGGAGAATTTAGAGCCCGGCTGAATAAATGCAAATAATTCTGAATAAATTGGGCGGGGAATTCATTGATTCTAGCCCAGCGGGCCCAGAAACCCAAATTGCCAATATAATGCATTAGCTGAAAAGAGCTATAGCGTTCATAAATGAAAGCCGAATCTAAGTTGATGCGGCCATAAAGTCGGATAAAGTCGGGCTGAGATTGAAGAAAATTCATCCAGTTGAATATCTTTTCTAAATTCTGTTTGGAAGAGGAGAGAGGATACTTCTGGGCATAGTAAATCAAACTGTGCTGATAAAAAAGATACCTTTCATCCGAAAGAGGATGTTTGCCATAAACTTTAATAAATCCCGGCTCATTTTTTACTTCCTGTATTCTTTTAACTAAAATTTTTAATTTTCCTAAACTAATATTTTCGACGTCCATTTTATTGAGCCAGAACAATAATATTCCGATTTGATAGGATTGTTTAAGTCTTTGATATTCCCGTAATGCCTCTGGTTTAGAACCGTTTTTTATAAGATACCTTAAACGTAGAGCCCCGTAAGCCTGAGCTGCTTCTTCTAAGCTCGGCTCTTTATAAATCTGGGCCAGAATCGGAGGGACCGCTTTAAAAAGTGCAAAGAGCTTTTCTTTTCTTGAAATTCCTGAAGCTATAAGCCAGTGAATGATATCAGTCTGGACTCTCTCTTCTAATTTGTTGCCTTCGATATACTGCCAGAAAGGAACTTTTAATAAAGCCAGCTCTTTTCTGAAATTTTCTACTTCCTCATAACTAAAATGCTGAAAAAGAATTCTGTCAATCTCTTTAATTATGTAACTCTGCCATTCTAAATAGGCCGGAACAGAACCGGCGGGTACTTTTCTCAGGTTAAGTGTCAGAAATTGCGACTCGCTGCGCAAGCGCTGCCTGACTTTCCTTAAAATCTGCTCTGAAATCTTCCAACTATCCGGCACTAACCTTTCTTGATTCCAGACCGCTACAAGCGCATAGTGAGTGATTACACCTATCTCATTTATATCATCTGGTTTAAAGTAAGGCAGTAAAAAAAGATAACTAAACCCGGCACTGTATTTAGACCACCAGCCGGGCAGTTTATTCCTTTTGGAGCCTTTTATTTCTTTCCAGGCGGCTGCAATTTGAGGTAGATATTGAAAGAAAAGACCTATTTCCTGTTCTGAAAACCGAAAGTTCCTGAGATATTTTAAAAAGTAGTTAGTTAGTCCCTGATATAAATCCCGCTCTTTAAATGGAGTAAACAAACTCTGCTCTGTTTGAATATGGGGTTTTAATATTTTAAGGGCCTTCTGAATTTGAATTTGATATTTTTTCTCAGAAACAGGTTCTATTAAATATCGAATTCTGCTTTTTAAAACATTGTAATCCTGATAATCCTTGTGCCATATTTTTTCCAGAGCCAGAAAACTTTTATACTCTATCTCTTGAGCCTGGGTATAAACATTTCTAACTTTAGTTAAAGCCTGCTTCCTTTTATCCTTTTGAACCTGGTAAATAAAAAGGTTGAAATTCCTCTTCTGCTGTTTTTCTTCCCAGTTTCTTATATTTTTAAAACACCTATCCTGACTCTTGTTAATCTGGCTGAATAGAAACAATTTGTTTTTCAAAAGACTTAATCCTTTAATCAACCTGAGGCTGAGGGAAGATAAATTTAAATTCGTTAAATTCAAACAGCTCCAAGGGATAGGCTTTGAAACCAAATGGATATGTTCTTCATTAAGATATCTCTTCTCCAGCTCTCTATAATAACTAAGATTATGGGCATATTCCTGCAAACTATTAATATAAGAACTTTGAATTTTAAAGGCCTGGTTTAATACTTTTAAAACTCCATATTCACTTTCCCAAGCTACTTCTTTGTTCAAATAAGCTTCCCAGCTTGTATCCATAATCTCCTGGTACTTTTCAAAAATATTCCCCAGCTCGCGGGCTTGTGAACGATAATAATTTACTAAAGCATAACTTAAATATACCTGCTTGGTAACTTTTAATCTTTCATTCCCTAAAACTAAATTCTGATACTGAATCTTATCCTGATAATAATAACCCATCTGATGCAGTAAAAGATTAAAAGCACTCAACGTAATACTCCAGGTATAAACACGGCTTGTAATAACATCGCAAATATAATCGGCCCCGAACTGGAGATTACGCCAGAAACCGTCCCATTTTTTCTCCTTATAGGCCAAGAGAAGCTTTGATTTCTTAAGCTCCACATCAGGGAAATCTTTAGCCACTATATTTGCAAGATAATCCGGCCGGGCTCACTTGGGGATTTTGCTAAAATCTAT
>JALTHX010000217.1:0-2363 GCA_027076005.1 Caldisericaceae bacterium | reverse complement strand
ATTATCTTTTATCCTAATTTTAATTGCTCCCTACGCAGCTTCTTTTTTCAATACAAAGGCCGCCATTCCAATTTTATATGTTCTTGCAATATCTACATTTTTGGGTGGATTTATTAATATCAGAGTCGTCTATTTCCGAAAGGAATTGGAATTTCATAAACAATTTATTTATGTTTTCATTCCTACACTTTTTGATATTGGAGTTTCAATAACTGCGGCAATTATACTTCGCAATGCTTGGGCTTTGGTTTTTGGTTGGATTGTTAGAATATTTGTAGTAGTAATATTATCTTACATTATGGCTCCATACAAACCCCATTTCCGACTAAATAAAGAGGAATCAGTCAGTCTCCTTAATTTTGGGAAATGGATTTTTGGCTCAAGTATTTTGGTATTTTTTATAACTCATGGAGATGACATCTTTGTAGGGAAATTATTAGGTACAGCAATGTTAGGTTTTTATCAAATGGCGTATCGTATCTCAAACCTACCTGCTACGGAAATTACCCATGTTATTTCTCAGGTTACTTTTCCAGCGTATTCTAAATTACAGGATAAATCATCTCAACTTCGGTCAGGATATTTAAAAACACTGCAAATTACTGCTTTCATTTCAATTCCTATCGCAGGGGCTATCTCCTTTTTGGCACCTGATTTCGTTCGGATTTTTTTAGGAAAAAAGTGGGTTCCTATTATTCCAACGTTGCAAATATTGGCAATTTGGGGTATGGTTTATTCGATTTTGGAAACTGCCTTTCCTCTGTTTAATGGTATAGGGCTACCTAAGATTACAACCCATTTCAATTTTGCAAAACTTGCTTTGTTAACCGTTTTTATTTATCCACTTACTATAAAATGGGGTATTATAGGAACTTCACTTGCAGTTTTAATGAGCAGTTTACTCGTTATACCGTTTGTTTTCTATAAAGTTACAAAAGTCATCCAGTGTGGTATATGGTCGTTGGTAAAATTGGTTTTTCTACCCCTTATCGGTACGTCTGTTATGGTAGGTGGATTATCTCTTCTAAAATATCTAATAATTAATTTTGTTAACCTTACCTTTTTCATCGTGTTGATTTTTGCAGGTGTACTTATTTATTGGGGAATGATGCATCTCTTTGATTGTTTTGGAAATTATGGGATTAAACTGTTGATTAAAAAACAATTATCATTGCTGATAGGAGGTTAAAATGATTCAAGTTTTTAAACCCTATATGGGAGATGAAGAAATAAAAGCTGTAGAGGAAGTTTTAAGGTCTGGTTGGATTGGGTTAGGACCTAAAACAACTGAATTCGAAAAGAAATTTGCTAACTACATAGGAGTCAAATACGCAGTTGGTGTAAATTCTGCTACATCATCTCTTGACCTTGCTTTAAAATTATTACATATTAATCATGGTGATGAAGTAATTGTTCCCACAATGACTTTTGTGTCAACTGCACATGTGGTTGCTTATAATCTGGCAACTCCCATTTTTGCAGATGTTGACCCAAAATCATTATTGATTGACTTCAAAGATGTTGAGCGAAAGATTACCATGCGAACGAAAGCTATTATTCCTGTTCATTATAGTGGAAGGCCAGTTGATATGGATAAGTTAAGGGAAATTGCTGGTGATATTCCCATAGTTGAAGATGCTGCCCATGCATGTGGAGCAACTTATAAAGGTAAAAAATGTGGAAGTTTAGGAGACCTAGGGTGTTTCAGTTTTCATGCAGTTAAGAACTTAGCGACAGGTGATGGAGGAATGTTGGTATTAAACAATCCAAAATGGTACGAAAGGGCCAAAAGACTGAGATGGTTGGGCATTGATAAGGGAACATGGGATAGAAATAAGGTTGACAAATCATACTGGTGGCAATATGATGTTAAAGAAATTGGATTAAAATGTCATATGAATGACATTACCGCTGCGATTGGATTAGTTCAACTCAAAAAATTAGATAAAATGAATGCGCGAAGGAAACAGATTGCTGATATGTATTCAGAAGGTTTGAGAAACATTGAGGAGGTAGATTTGCCACCACAAGATGATGATATTTTTCAATCAAGCTGGCATATTTACCATATTAAGGCTGAAGACCGAGATAAATTGAGCGTATATTTGCAAGATAAAGGGATTGCAACTGGAGTTCATTATAGGCCAATTCACACATATAAGTGCTATGGTAATACACCCGTTCTTCCCGTTGCAGAAAAAGTATTTCCCAAAATTTTAACTTTACCAATGTATCCAAGCCTATCGGACGACGAAATTGACTATATTATCGGCTCAATTGCAAATTTCTATAAAAGGAGGTAATCATTATGATTAAAGGTAAAAAGGCTAATTTAAGGCTTATCGAAGAGACTGATTTAAAAC
>JALTHX010000216.1:0-2366 GCA_027076005.1 Caldisericaceae bacterium | reverse complement strand
GATAGATGCGTATAAAGCTTTAAAAGCAAAATATAGAAATATACAACTTGTACTTATAGGTTCTATGGCAGCAGACGACCCTGAAGGTTGGCAATTCTATCAGAAAACACTTCGCCATGCAGGTGAAGATAACGACCTGTTTGTGCTCTCAAACCTTGATGGCGTTGGGAATAGGGAAGTAAATGCTTTCCAGCGTGCTGCGACAATTGTTTTACAGAAGTCCGTAAGAGAGGGTTTTGGGCTTACCGTGTCCGAAGCACTCTGGAAAAAGCGCGCTGTAATAGGAGGAAAGGCCGGATGTGTAACCGTTCAGATAGAACACGGAAAAAGCGGTTACCTTGTCAGCTCTAACGAGGAATGTGTTCAATCTATGGATGAGCTTTTAAGCGATAACGTAAAGAGAGAGAATTTTGGGCTAAGAGGGTATGAAACAGTATCCAAAAGGTTTCTCATAACACGCCATATAACCGATTATTTATCACTGTTTGCACATAGGGGGAAAGGAAAATGCAAAGTAATATAAATAAAATGCAAATTTTCTGTACACTTGTATTCTAAAATCCTCTTTATGGTAGATATAGAAACTATAATGGTTCAAAATCAAACAACTTGAAAATAGTTTCTGCCTTCTTAGGCGTTTCCTAAGGTATGTGAATCCTGGCTGCAACTTAACCATACTTATATACCCTTCGGTATTTTCAATAACTCTACATTACGCTGCTATATTGTTTAATCTTAAAACAACGTTCTTTGGTGTGACAACATCAGGTATGCTTCCGGGATATTCAGAATAGAACAAAACTAAAGATAATGCCTTTCCGAATACCATACCTATGTTAACCTGAGGTAAATGTTCTTTATCCTTGTTGCATCCCCGTTGTACGAGTTCCATAAGTTCATGCGGATATGGTATTAAAGGTTAAGGTGCTGGTTAATAAAAAAAATCTAACTGAAGCCTATCCATATTGCCTAATTCTTTTAATCTATGCTTTGGGAAGCGCACGAGTTGTTATAATGTTAATTCCTGTTTCCATAACGTTTTCAAGAATTACCTGATGGAATTTCAAAGGGGCATTTACTTCTACTTTGCGCAGCTCCTCAATAATTTTGAAAAATACGGATTTAGGAACTGGGCTTTCGGAACGGACAGGCACTAAAGAGTACAGCCCACCTTTTACACGCACAGTGGTGATTATAACTCTTTTAGGGTTCGTAATTTCTTCTTTTGCAAACTTTGCCCCCAGAGGGCATTCGTTTCCCTCAACTTTTATTATGTTTTTTCCTGTGTGCGTAACTTTCAAATCACAGCCTTTGGGGCACATAATACAAATCATTTTTGATATTTCAGGCATTTTTTACCTCCCCCACCTCTACGGTAAGGCTCTTTATTTTTAAAAGGTCCCCTGCAATTGTTTGCGGAATATTGATCTCTATCATTTCGCTGGGCCTTGCATATCGCAACATCCTTTCTTTTATTGTTTTATTGTTTTCATCACTCATACTTACTTTAACGGCAGTTTCGAACGGTTTTGTCACTCTGAATTGAATTTTTTGGTTCTTTTCCTCCAAACTGAGAGGGTCAATGAATTGCGGTACTGTATGATGAACATTTTTTCCTGGTAGAACTCTGATTTTTCTGTTATTCTTTTTCTTATTTTGTATGGCATACTTGCCAGCACTTGCACCTGCAAGTTCTCCTGCGCCGGAAACCCAATCCACTAAATCGTAAACATGCACAACGTTGCCAGCAGCAAATATTCCTGGGATGTTTGTTTGCATAGTTTCGTCCACATACGGCCCTCCGGTTAACGGGTCGATGAGAATTCCCGCTTGCCTTGAAAGCTCATTTTCAGGTATTAACCCTACAGAAAGTATAAGTGTATCACAAGGGATTGTTTCCTCGGTGCCGGGAACAGGTTTTCTATTCTCATCTACGTTTACGATAATAACTGATCCCAAATGATTCCTTCCGTTTATTCTGGCAACAGTATGAGACAGCTGCAGAGGAATGTTGTAATCTAATATGCATTGCGAATAGTTGCGCCTTAACCCGGAGAGATAAGGGAGAATTTCGACTATGCGTTCCACTTTAGCCCCTTCCAACGTAACTCTTCTTGCCATAATCATACCTATATCCCCGGACCCTAATATTACGAACCGGTCCCCGGGCATATACCCTTCAATATTTATTAGGCGTTGAACAGTTCCTGCCGTATAAACGCCCGAAGGCCTGTCCCCTGGAATGTTTATTGCACCACGGGGGCGTTCCCTGCACCCCATAGCAAGCACGACTGACCGTGCATTTATTTTTACCATACCTCTTTCAGGGCTAATCGTATATATTTCTCTTGAAGGCGTAAGCTCCA
>JALTHX010000215.1:0-2379 GCA_027076005.1 Caldisericaceae bacterium | reverse complement strand
ATCTATATTTTTATCGTATTCTTTATTATATGCCAAATATAATTTCGGATTGACATTCAAAGAAACACTTTCGGCCTTGTAATCGTTCCATCTTACATACAATCCTGATACGGACGGTGTAATACCCTCTTTCGGTATAATTTCCCTTGCCCAATTAGGGGGATATTTCATGGTATTTAAAAATAACGTTCTCTTACCGGCTTTCACAATAGCGGACCTGCCTTCCCTGTCTCCAATCGGATACAACCATGTTACACCTCTCGGGGCTTTGACAATCTTTTGAATCCCTTCCTCTGTATTTTTGGCACTTTGTACTGTCTTTCTCACCAAAAGAAGAGAGTTTAATCCCGGTTTCAAAACATTTGTGAGCACCGAACAAACCATATTTACTCCCATAGCAAGCCCCGTATTATTCATTGCGGTTATACTGCCCACAAATCCCGGCGCGGTAACAGAGACAATCGGTTTGGTTTTATATTAATTCCCCGCAGTGGGAATAAGAAAAAAGGGTTGACAAAAAACTAAAATAAAGGATACTAAAACAACAGAAAAAAGGAGGTTTTTTTAAACTTCTTTCTTTTCTCTTTCTCTTTTCTTTCTTAAATTCAAATATGGGAGGGGAAGCAAATGGGACACTGTATTTAAAGGCACTGAAAGTAATTGCGGATAACATCAAGGATTTACGTAAATACTCTCAGATAAAAGTAACTACTATCATAGAACTTATTGCTTATGGAATATCAAAGGGGAAGAGTACGTCTCACGCTTTGGACATGCTGGGAAGGCAAGATATTGTAAAAGATAATCTAAATGTGTCGAGAAAAATGGTTTGTTCAGACACTCACCTTCAAAGATTGTTTGCAGAAAAGCTCAATGTTCCCGATTCAATCTCGGCAATATTGTTTCGTTTCCTCAAACCTTATTTTCCTATATCGAAGATGAAACGAATAATGATTCTCGACGGTAGCGGACAAGGCGGAGGTTTGTTTAGTTTTGCTGCTCTAACAACAAACTTTCCTTTTTTCACGGGACTTGAAGGCATAGAAAAACGCGGCAAAGAACTTAATGCTTCGAGAAAACTTGCCAGTAGGATGCTCAAGTTGTTCAATAACGACTTTGACCTCTTTGTGGCTGATGGATTGTATGTTGTATTTCGGGATTTCCGGATAGTCAGAGAAAAATGTCCTGGCAAACATTTGTTTGTTAAAACAAAAGAAGCGACCCTTGACATTGTTCAGACTACGGAAGCCGAATACTCCATAGACAAAGGTTGTTTTGCCAAGGATCGCTCCCGGTTCGTGAAAGGTTTCGATGAAGAACGAAATATCTCATACGAAATCTTTCTGGCATCAGCCTACTACCACAAAGAGGTTGATGGTGCTCTCTACTGTTACCGCGTCGAGGAAACCAACAATAATACCGGTACAAACGAAGTCTTTTATTGCATAACAACAGCCAATGATATTTCTCTTACTGAAGCGAGAGAAATAGCCAAAAAACGCTGGCAAATCGAAAATAATATTTTCCGCATCGGCAACCAAAGCAACCACACAAAACACCGTTTCTTTAAGAACACATTTGCCACTATCAATTATCTCAGATTGCTTTTCCTGATTCTCAGTTTATTTTTCTTTCTCTATTATCTGAAGATATTGCACAGTGACAAGAAACAACATCTTAGAAATTTTCTCTTATTTGCCGAATATGATGTTGTGCTGCCGGCTTACCAAATAAATTCCAGCTAATTAAAAAAACGTGCCCGTTTCTCCTTTGATATTCTAATTTTACTTATTCGTTCTATTTTTGTCAAATTTATTCAGGTCTGTCTGTGCGTGGTCGCACGCAGACAGGCTTGAATAATGCTCTCTTCTTTTCACTTATTTTTCTATCCTTCCCTTTTGCTATGCCTGTTCCCTCGCACTGTAGGTACGGGGAATTAATAGGGTGTTATCGCGGAAAACACAAAGAGATTCGTTATGCCGATTTAGCCGTAAAGGATTGTCCTAAAGAATGATAGAAAAATCTCAACAAATATACACTAACGTTGCGTATTTTATAGTGACGAATTTGGGACAGGAGTTTTATTAAAAAACCGCCCCGCAACAGCGAGACGGTAAAAGATTAGCCCCAGAGGGATTCGAACCCTCGTCGCCGCCGTGAGAGGGCGGTGTCCTAGGCCGGGCTAGACGATAGGGCCTAAAAAAACTGGGGTGGAAGGAATCGAACCCTCACGATCAGAACCAGAATCTGACGTCCTACCGTTAGACAACACCCCATTGAAGGATATTATTTTAATTTATTTTTCCCTTTTCGTCAAGTAGAATAGGGATAGTTCCTGCCATTTTTCGGGAGAAATGCTTTGAGGGCGAATATCCGGGT
>JALTHX010000214.1:0-7202 GCA_027076005.1 Caldisericaceae bacterium | reverse complement strand
ATTACGGAAGAGATCTCGGATACAAAAACGGGTTTGTAGAAATCCTTGAGAAAGTAAATGAGATAAAAGGGGTGAAGAGAATTCGTTATCTTACCCCGCATCCGGCAGATTTTACAATTGAAGATTTAAAAAGAATGAGAAACTTGGATAAACTTTGTCCCCATTTTCATTTACCCTTTCAAGCGGGGAGCGACAGAATCCTTGCCCTTATGAAGAGAGGGTATACAAAAAAACAATACTTAACGCTCATTGAAAATGTAAAGAATTTGTTTCCGGAGGCGAGTATCACAACTGACGTTATAGTCGGATTCCCTACCGAAACCGAAGAAGAGTATAATGAAACAAAAAAGCTTGTAGAAATAGTGCGTTTTGATAAAATTTTTCTTGCAAAGTATTCTCCTCGCCCGGCAACTGTTGCGGCTAATATGGCCGGGCAGGTAAGTGAAGAGGTGAAGAAAAGACGCCAAAATGAGCTTTTGGAAATAGAAAACGCAATTTCTCTTAAAAAAAACAGAGCATATGTCGGTAAGGAAACGGAAGTGCTCGTAGAAATTGTGAAAAAACGCGAAATGATAGGAAGAAACCCCCAGGATAAACTTGTTATAATCAATGGGAAAGGTAAAAAGCTTGGCGATACTGTAAAGGTAAAAATAACTGATGCGGATATGATGCATCTACGTGGAGTTTATGAATAAAAAAGCAGTTGTTGTTTTAGGCCCTACTGCAACACACAAAACAGAAATGAGCCTATTTCTTGCAAGGCATTTTCCTTTTGAAATAATTTCTGCGGACTCAATGCAATTCTATAAAGGTATGGATATCGGCACGGATAAATTACCCAAGGAAAAGCGCACTGTCCCGCATCACTTATTGGATATTGTCACTGTAGAAGAAGAATTCAGCATTGCACAGTTTAAAGAATTTGCTGAAAAAATAATAGAGGAAATTTTTGGAAGGGGGTATTGCCCCATTATCGTGGGAGGTTCGGGCCTTTACATTCGTACGCTTGTAGAGGGTTTTCCTGTGGAGGAATTTGCCCCGCCCGATGAACAGCTTAGAAAGACTCTTTCAACAACCCCTATGGAACATTTACGCAGTATGGCCAGGGAAATTGACCCGGTTTCTGTAAGTAAAATCGGTAAGAATGACAGAAAACGACTGATTCGTGTTATTGAATTTTATAAGGGTAGTGGAAAAAAACCCTCTGAAGTGAATAACAAGAAAAATAATGTAGATTTTTTGAAAATAGGGCTAATTAAAGAACGCGCAGGTCTTTATAATGATATAGAGAAACGGGTTGACAAAATGTTTGAAATGGGATTTGTAAAAGAGGTAAAGTTATTGAACGAAAAATATCCTCATTGGTCTAAAACGGCGCTTCAGGCGATTGGGTATAAAGAAATACTTGCCTATTTGAATGGAGAAATTACGTTAGAAATGGCAAAAGAAGAAATAAAAACACGTACGAGGCATTTTGCCAAAAGACAGATTACCTGGTTTAAAAAGGAGAAAGATGTAGTTTGGATTGACAGTTCTAATTTTGCAGATGCGAAAGAAAAAGCGTTGAATCTTGTAGGCAAATTTCTGTAATTTGGTGGAGCAGAGGGGATTTGAACCCCTGACCTCATCCGTGCGAGGGATGCGCTCTCCCAGCTGAGCCACTGCCCCATACCAGCTAAATCTTATCATAAACGCAAGATATGTCAATAACTTTTTAAGGGGAAGCACAACCTATAGCTTTTAAATTTACCGGTGTAGCGTAAAAGTTGTAATCTCAGGGGTAGAGAAAAAACGGATACGAAGATGGCTTTCTCCGATTCCTCTGTTTACGTAAAAATAAACGCCATTTATTTGAAACATTCCTTCTAAAAAACGCGCGCCATATTTTGACGGAACGTAAATTGCTTTTATAACAGGCAGTTTTACTTGTCCTCCATGTGTATGTCCGCACAGAATTAAGCGGGGATTATATTTCACCGCGTCGTAAACTATATCGGGTGCATGTGTTAGAAGGATTGTAAATGCGTCTTGAGGGATTTCTTTGAATGTTTTTTTCAAATTTGCATATCCGAAATATGGGTCATCAGTACCTGCAATATGGAAACGAGGGGATATTTCTACATTTGAATTTATAAGAACCGTGATGCCTAATTCGGAAAGTACTTTTTTTAGTTCTTTTATGCCACCAGGGTACTTATGGTCCCAATTACCCATAATCGCATATATGGGCCTTTCAAGCCCTACTAATTGTTTACAGAAATTTACAACCTTTTCATTTCTTCTTTCGCCTATAAAATCTCCTGTAATTACAATAATATCAGGGTTTTCTTTTTCTATCGTGCTTGTAGTTTTTTTGTAAATAATGCCGTTATCGTCGTAGTGTAAATCGGATAACTGTAAAATTTTGGTGGGCTTGTCAAGAGGGTAATCTTGAAATTTTAAATCTATGTGTGTCAAAGTGAGCATATTAGGTTCTATGAAATACATATAGAATAGTGTAAGCACAAGCACTGCGGCTATGACAAATGCCCAAAAAGGAGAGGTCTTATCAATGAGTTTGTAAAGCCCGTATATTATGGAGAATGCTATTATAAAAAATGCTATTTGCAGCAGTGAAATAACTTTGCTATACATCTTGGCGACAGGTTAAAAGCGGGAACTTCTTTTTCGTATTCTTCATAGGCTGCTCCAAACTTTGCAAGCGCTTCTCTTTCTTCAATTGTTTTTACCATAACGATGATAACTACTGTTGTGATTGGGGCATAAACACAAACATAAGAAAAGGAATTCATCAAAAAAGCGATACCGAACGGTATGAGCATAAGTCCGAAGTGCATTGGATGCCTCATACAAGAGTACATTCCATTTCTTACAAGAGTATTTGTTTCAAGCTTGGGAATATCTCCTTTGCGTCCGTATTTTGCAAGAGTTTTCCCTGTATTTCTGGAAATCAGCATAGAGAGTAAAATTAAGGCAATCCCGAAAAGCCTGCCTTCCCAGTAAAAGTTTATGTTAAAATTATGCTTGCATAAGACGAAATCTGTAATAATGGAGAGAATTATCCCTCCTCCCATAAGTATTGCCCACATTATCCACCTAAATCTTAAACTTGCTTTCATTTTGTTTGCCTCCGTTATTAAGTATAATACAATAAGAGGGTGAAAAATGAAAATAGCGACATGGAACGTAAACTCGATTCGAGTGCGGATTGAGCACGTAGAGAAGTTTTTACAAGAAGAAAAGCCTGATCTGCTATGCATTCAGGAAACTAAAGCGCAGGATAAGGACTTCCCTCTGGATAGCTTTAAGAAAGAGGGATACTTTGCAGTTTTCTCTGGCCAGAAGTCGTATAATGGAGTTGCCATACTTTCCAAACTGCCATTTAAGGATGTAAAAACTGACTTATTTGATACAAATGGCCAGAAAAGGACAATGGAGCTTGTGGTTAACGATGTAACGATTATAAATGGGTACTATCCGAGAGGGGCAGACAAGGGGGAAGACCCATTTTTCTTTAAACTTGAGTTTTTTGAAAAAATGACAAACTATTTAACAAGCAATCATTCTTCCCTTGAAAATATTGTGCTATGCGGTGATTTTAATGTGGCACTAGAAGAAAACGATGTATGGGATGCTGAGCTTCTTCAGAATGCCGTAGGTTTTTTGAAAGAGGAAAGAGAAGCTTTGCATAGGCTTATGGATTTTGGGCTTACGGACATTTTTAGAAAATTTTCTAAGGAAAAAGCTTTTACCTGGTGGGATTACAGAGGGGGTTCATTTAGGAAAAACGAAGGCATGCGTATAGATTATATTCTTGCGACAACACCTATTGCCGAAAAAGCCAAAAACTGTGAGATTAAAACTTCCTACAGAAAACTTAAAAGGCCTTCGGATCACGTGCCTGTTGTTGCAAACTTTGAACTTTCCTGAATATAACCGAGTGTCTGTTTTTCACTGAGTTGGGAAAATTGTATATAATATTGTGATACTGCAACGAAATCCCTGTCTATGATAGGGGAAATGACCTCGGAGACAGACGAAAGTAATTTAGCTCCGTCAGTAGAGGCAATGGGGGCTATTGTATAAATTTGCGAGGGATTAAATTTTAAAAGTCCTTTTGCAGCGAGAAAGAGTGTTGCGCCTGTTGCAATTCCGTCATCTATGAGAATCACTTCTTTTTCTTTTATTTTATCAAAGTTAAATTCTACACCGTACTTTTTAAACCGTTTTTTCACTTCTTTTAATGTTTCTTTTACTGCTTTTCCCACATATGTACTCTCTTCTGTTTCTGCAACATTGCTAAGGTAAGAATCTCCGAAGATTGAAACGGCACCTATCGCAAGCTCTTTGTTGAATGAGGCGGGGATTTTATGCACTATTATAGGAACGATAGGTTTTTTAAGGCCTTGTGCAATTGGGAATGCTGTTTCTACACCTCCGCGTGGCACGGCAAATAAAAAAGAGGCACGTTTACCAATGCCTCTTTTAGTAATTTCTTTTAATAAAATTTCTCCTGCTTGAAGCCTATTTTGATACACCTTTTTTCTCTTCTTTCTTTGGTTCCGAAGATAGTGGTTTTTCCGGGACTTTAGTAATACATTTTCCTGTAAATATTGCGCCTTCCTCAATTGAAATTTTATCTGTTGTAACATCTCCGAATACGTGTGCTGAGGATATGAGTTCTACACTCTCTTTTGCTTTAATATTTCCTTCCACTTTGCCAAGAACAACAATTTTTCTGCCCTCTACGTCTGCTTTTAAGTCCGCGCCTTCTGCAATTGTAATCTCTCCATTACCTTTTATTGCACCTTCTACTTTGCCTTCAATTCTGAGAAGGCCCTCGCAAACAATGTCGCCTTTTACTGTAACATCTTTTGCTAATACTGATTGATCTGTTGTGTTAATGTTTCTCTGTGTTCCTGTTTCTTTTTTTGCTCCAAATGCCATTTGTTTTTACCTCCTATGGTAGATATTTGATTGGGTTAACTGCTGTTCCGTTTATGCGCACTTCATAGTGAAGGTGTGGGCCTGTACATAAGCCAGTACAACCTTCGTATCCTATAACCTGTCCCTTTTTTACATGTTCACCGGCTTTTACTGCTACTTTTTCCATATGTCCGTAGCATGTTTCAATTCCGTCGCGGTGGTATAATTTCACGAAGTTTCCATATCCGCCAAACCATCCTGCATATTCCACCTTTCCGTCAGCAGTAGCTCTTATAGGTGCACCGTAATAAGCACATATGTCAATGCCCTTGTGGAATTCCCATCCTGAGCCGCCAAATGGGTTTGGACGCCACCCGAAAGGTGAAGAAATATAGCCTTTAAGGGGCCAAGTGTTAGGAGTTTCTGCGAGTAAGACATTATATTCATCTGCTGCGCCCTTTAAAGTATGAAGTGTTTTTGATCTTTCTTCGGCGAGTTGAGTGGTGTTTGATTCTTCTGATAGTAGCTGTGCAATATTTTCCGGAAGCTTATCCGTAGACTCTAACTTTGCTTTTGGTGTTCGGTTTAATACATAGTCGAGGCTTACTTTAGAATCGCCAAGTTTAAGGGAATCTCTTACTTCTTTTTCCAAACTGGAAAGGTAAACAACATATTGTTTTAAGGAGTCAAGTTCTGCTTTTGTTTGCGAGAGCTGATTTTGGGCAGCCTGTAATTCTTTTGATTGTGCAGTAAGTACCGCATCCATCTTCATCCCTTTGAATTGGGCTACTTTGCTATTTAAGCTTTTATAAGAAAAAAAGAGAGCACCTATAAATGCAATTATGATAACGACAGATAAGGCACTTAAATAAATCTTATTGGAGGTAATTTCAATTCTTTTAGTTTTTCCCTGGTAATGTGGCACAATTACTATGGAAAAACCACTCCTCTTACGGAGATTCTTTTTCTTTATATCTTTTTTATGTTTATTAAGATTCATTTATGCCCTCCTAATATTATTATCTTTATAAATATAATCCTATTTTTACATTCAGTCAATAGAAAAATGGGCAAAGTTGATATAATTTTGAGAGAATATACTTTTGTGTATAAATTTATGCGTTTTTAGTTATTCAGATTGTAATCTTCTAAGGTTTTATGCTTGCTTCATTGGAATAGCCTTTACTCTCCCAATATCCTTTATATTCAAAATTTACTATTTTTATGCGGTTTATCCATTTTACCCATTTATATCCATAATAGCCGGGATATACAAGCCTTAGAGGAAAGCCGTGTTCCGGAGTAAGTACTTCCCCGTTTAATTCTGTTGCAAGAATCACATTACTTTTAATGGCATTTTTAAGAGGAATTGCAGAAGAATATCCGTCGGCGGCATAAAAAATTACATAAGCTCCCTCTTTTTTAACCCCGGCTTTTTTGAGAATAACTTTCAATGGTATTCCTTTCCATATACCTTTTGCGCTAACTAATGCAATACAGGTTAAAGTTTCAGTTTCCTCTTTGTGCTGTAATTTTCGGAGGTCATTATAACTAAAGGAGAGTGGGGTTTTAACAAGTCCGTCAATAATAAGTTTGTATTTTTCTATGTTAATTTGCGGGACTCCATTATAACTTAGTGAAAAGAAATCTTTTGCTTTCGTAATATTGAGGGTTTCGTCTGCCCTTATTTTATTTTCTAATTCTAAAGTTTTGTTCTTCTTTGGTGCTGTTGTCTTTGCAATTCCGATTAATGAAATTGCAGAAATGATTATAAATATAGATAAAACAGCGAAAAATTTTTTATTCACTCTTATCATGTTTTAATTGTAGCATTTAATTATTATTTGACAAATAATAATTAAATATGCTTTGTAGGTAATGCGTTTTCTTTGATAAAATACTGATATGATATATAATTGTTGTGTATATAAGGATAAAAAAGTACTTCATCCATTGGGTGAAACAGATAAATACATTCAAACAAGGAGGATTACAATAGAATGAACAGCAAACACTCCACCAAAGCCATAAAGATACACAGCATTGAAGAGACAGATGAGACATTGACTGATAGGGCAGGATTGCTGCTCTTTGTAAAGTACCTTTCAGGAATTGGGATATACCCCATCATAGAGAGATACTTCGGAAGTATAAGGAAGAATAAAAAGGGTATCCCCATAAGGAATATGTTCAAACAACTCTTCTGTTATTTTCTTGACAGCACATCCCTTCATCTGGCACGTTTTGGCGAGATAAAGAAAGACAGAGGGTTCAGA
>JALTHX010000213.1:0-2380 GCA_027076005.1 Caldisericaceae bacterium | reverse complement strand
CACCATTACCAGGCAAAATTTTATCAGTTAAAGTAAAAAAAGGTAGCTCAGTTAAGAAGGGTGATTTACTCCTTATTCTGGAAGCAATGAAAATGGAAAATGAAATTTATTCTTCACAAGATGGGACAATAACAGATATTCTTGTAAGTGCAGGAGATTATGTTTCTACCGGCGATAAGCTAATCGTTATGGAGTAAAAAATGTGGGAGATACTTGTAGAGTTAACTAAACAAAGCGGGTTTTACTTACTGACGTGGCAAGAAGGCGTAATGATTATAATTGGGCTTGTGCTTATCTATCTTGCTATATTCAAAAAGGCGGAACCTCTTTTGCTTCTGCCAATAGGCTTTGGCTGTGTGCTCGTTAATTTGCCAATGTCGGGTCTTATGAATTCACAACCGGTAGGTCTGTTCTATTTCCTCTATAGATACGGTGTTTCAACGGAGATATTCCCTCTTTTAATCTTTATGGGAGTAGGTGCAATGACAGATTTCGGCCCTCTTATTTCTAATCCATGGACAATTCTCCTTGGTGCAGCAGCACAATTTGGCGTTTTCCTTGCCCTTATTACATCAATGTTACTTGGATTTTCTTTAAAAGAAGCAGCATCCATAGCAATTATTGGGGGAGCTGATGGGCCAACATCCATATACACTGCAGTAAAACTTGCACCACAACTTTTGGGCGCAATAGCAGTTGCCGCATATACGTATATGTCCCTTGTACCAATTATCCAGCCTCCTATTATGAGATGGCTCACAACAAAAAAAGAACGAACTGTTGTAATGGAACAACTGAGGCCTGTATCCAAAATAGAAAAAATTATCTTCCCTATTATTGTTACAATAATTATAAGTTTACTTTTCCCTGCAGTTGCACCACTGATTGGAATGCTAATGCTTGGCAACTTGTTTAAGGAATCGGGTGTTGTGGATAGGCTTGCCCACACATCAGCGAATGAATTAATAAATATAGTAACAATAATGCTCGCTACCACGGTTGGGGGTACAATGCGAGCGGAAACATTTCTTACAGTAAAAACACTTGAAATAATCAGTCTTGGCATCATTGCATTCGGCGGCAGCACAATGGGCGGAGTCCTTCTTGGAAAACTTTATTACGTACTAAGCGGTGGGAAGATTAATCCTCTGATTGGCTCGGCAGGAGTTTCTGCTGTTCCAATGGCAGCAAGAGTTTCACAAAGAGTAGGACAGGAAGAAAATCCTGGAAATTTCCTTTTAATGCATGCAATGGGACCAAATGTTGCAGGGGTTATAGGTACTGCCGTTGTAGCCGGAATTATGATTTCAATGCTATCTCACTAATATAAATTATTATAAAAATGATATAGAAAAGAGTGCCTCAACATCTGAGGCACTCTAATATTTTTAGACTTTGGCAACTTTTAATAAATCCGTGCTTCCAATTACGCCAGTATGAGAACCTGCAGTTATAACAACAACATCTCCTTCTTTAACAATACCTTTATTTTTAGCAATTGACACGCCTCTTTGAATTATTTCATCAACACTTTTAAAAGCTTTAACCTTAACGGGAATAACTCCCCACTTCAATGTAAGAAATCTATATGTATTTTCTTTAGGAGTCATCGCAAGAATACTAACAGATGGCCTATATTTAGAAACAAGTAACGCAGTCCGCCCTGATTCCGTTGCTGAGATTATAAGTTTTGCTTTAACAGCTTCCGCTATATGGTTCGCAGATAAAGCAATAGCATCTGAAATATTATCGTTCACAAACTCATCAAGTCTTTCTAAATATTTTTTAAAAATATAACTTTTTTCCGTACTTTCAATAATTTTTTGCATTACTCTAACGCTTCCCACTGGAAATTTTCCAACGGCAGTTTCATTAGAAAGCATTACAGCATCACTACCATCAAAAATTGCATTTGAAACATCCGTTACTTCCGCCCTGGTCGGTACCGGATTTTCAACCATTGAATTGAGCATCTGTGTCGCCGTAATAACGGGTTTGCCACTTCTGTTACAAGCAGATATAATTCTTTTCTGAATCACGGGGATTTTTTCCAGAGGCATTTCTACGCCAAGGTCGCCCCGAGCCACCATCACTCCGTCGGATACATTAACAATTGTATTAAGGTTGCTAACAGCTTCCCATTTCTCTATTTTAGAGATAATTGGCACAGTCCTCCCAAATTTATTCATCAATTTTCTCAGTTCTGTAATATCTTCTGGGGTCTTTACAAATGAAAGGGCAACCATATCTACTCCATTTGCAAGCCCAAATTGTAGATCTATTTTATCCTTTTCTGTAATTGCAGGAACAGAAAGCCTTGTTTTTGGAAAGTTTACCCCTTTGTGGTCACTTATCTCCCCGCCTTCCAATACAATTGTAT
>JALTHX010000212.1:0-2408 GCA_027076005.1 Caldisericaceae bacterium | reverse complement strand
TACTTCCGTCAGAGTATAATCTAACAACTCCGTAATTGGCATTTATTACTTGTGTGTCTGCTCCGTCTATCGTCTCTGTTCCTTCTGTGGCTATTGTAATGTTGTTTGTCCCCGCTCCGCCACTTTCATCTTTAACTACAATTGTCCTACCAACTACGCAATCTGCTGTTGCCAATGTTATTGTTCTTGCGGCTGTTGTATCCGTTACTCCTATAATAGCGTCGCCTGCTGTGGTATAATCTGCTGAAACTGCTGTTCTCTGGAGAGCTATACTACCTGCTACTTGGAGTTTTGAATTAGGTGTCTCTGTCCCGATGCCGACGTTGCCAGTGGATGTAACTCTTAATCGCTCCGTCTCATTACCAAAATTAGACCCTGTAAATAAAAGAAAATCTGTAGGAATTGAACCACTACTAACTGTTCCATTTACCCTAAAGCCAAAAAACCCCATTCGTTGCCACGCTGAACCATCGTAGCCAAATGGACTTGCACTCATTATAAAATCGCCATTTTGAAGAGCAGTAGGGGAAGCAACCGTGCCCCTTGCCTTTTTGACGCCAATTATTCCTGCAGCCGCATCATCGCCAAACTTATAAGAAATTATTCCACGAGGCGAGCCACCTGTCGTAGAATCAGCAACTTCTAACTTCGCCCCCGGGCTCGCCGTGCCGATGCCGACGTTGCCGCTTATTATCATTCCATTTGATGGCGGAGTTGCTGTATAACCTATTGCTCCCTGACCAGCAACAAATGTACCCAAACCGCCACCATAAGTTTCAATCCTAAACACTTTCGAAGTGTCATGTTGAAAAAATGCATTACCTGTGCCATTGTTTTCTATCCCAAAGTAACTTTTAACACCAGTAGCATCCTCAAAGAGTACATAACCACCATTGCCTGAGGTACCTGTTATTCTGAGAAGTGCACCGCCACCAGGCCCTTTTACATCCAACAAGCTACCTGGACTCGTCGTCCCGATGCCGACATATCCCGTAGAAACATCTACATAAAGCGTATCTGTGTTGATGGCTAAATTGCCATTAAGGGTCATCGCATCAGAAAAATGAGATGTCCCCGATATATCTAATTTATAGTCTCCTGGCTCAACCCCAACTCCTAAATTACCATTTATCTTAACGCTATCTTGCCTCTCTTTGGGATAAACATAACTTTTTCTATAATCCCTATCCCAATGTGTATCTGCCCTCATTCCTGCTATAACTCTATATGGCAAGGGAAAACTATGAGTATGTAGGTGGTCGGCATTCTTGCCAGAAACTAACTCATATAATTGCTTTTTTAATTTGCTATCAGCGTGGTCTTCCAATGTTTGTGCTTTTAGCTTAGTCTCAGTTTCATCAACAACTTTCTGTATTCTGTCAATTTCGCTACTCATCGCTCCCTTTATGTCCTGAATAGTCTTTGTGTTCTGGGCTATTTCTGGGTGGTCTTGAGAAGTATGGTTAAGCTGAGAAAAAGATAATCCCCATATTTCATCTTGGGTAAATCTCGGATGTAGTTTTTTCTTAATTGCTCTTATCTCTTCTTGGGTAGAAGAAGAAAATGTGTCTATTCTGTTATTTATAGTTTGAGAAAAATCATCAAGTATCGCTTGAATATCTTTTTGCTGTTTGTCAAGTCTTGATTGAACATTGTTTATTGTTTTATCTATATAAGAACCAAGAATGGTATCAAAATTGGGCAAGGCATCCGCCGTCTCCGGTATGGTATCTTCCATCGCCCTATATTCCGCAGGGTCAATTCCCCTTTCCTTTAATAGTTTTTCCTTAAATGCCTCTTGGAGATTCTGAAAATCAGAAGAAACAATACTTACACCTTCTTGTATTGCTTCTTCTTCCATTTTCTGGAGAATTTTGTCTATCTTCTTTTTTATTTTTTTGAACTCTGTTTTCGTCATAATGACTTAAATTCTTTATCTAATATATCAACGGTTTTTGTTATATCTCGGTTTTCCTCTACCCATTTCCATTGCTCTTCCCATAGCTTTTCTCTAAAATCCTCATCTGTAATTAGTTTTTTGAGTTTTTTATACCAATCCTCATAAGTATTTTTGGCTAAATAATTTACTTCTTCTGAATAGGGCAAAACCTTGCTTGCCAAAGTTACCGTGCCAGTTGAGGCATATTCGTAGTATTTGATACAGCTTTTATACTGGTTAAAAGTATTATCAACTAATGGAGCCAATCCTATATCTAAATTCATCGTCCTTAAAACTTCTGGGTGTAATTCTGGAGGGTAAAATGGAATTTCTTCGTGCTGAATAGATTTTATCTTTCTCAAAACTCTTAATCCGTATTTCCAGAATTCTCCCAAATCTTTTTTAAGCCCCATTCTTTCAAAAACCGTGTAATCGTATTCCTCAACAATTAGTGGCTGTCCTGATAATC
>JALTHX010000211.1:0-2423 GCA_027076005.1 Caldisericaceae bacterium | reverse complement strand
ACCAGAGCTTGTAGCAAAAGCAGAAAAAGCAGAGATAAAAGAGGGAAATATTAAAGGAAAGTGTATGCTGTGTGGAAGGCAGACAGAAAAAGGATTAAAGCCGTCATTTAGCGGTAATTTTATGGGGTATCCATATTTGCAGGAGGGGGATTGTATTTGCCCTACTTGTTATGCATTTTTTTCAAATCAAGACCACAGAAAACACAGCTGGGTGGCGACTGAGAAAGAATTTCGAGTAATTCATCACGATAATGTTTTGTCATTGCTCTTAGATCCTCCAGAGCCCCAGTTTTACATTTACATTACACTTGGGGGGCAGAAGCAAGGATGGCTAAATGCATTAGATAAAGTGAACCTTTCGAATAAAAAATGGTGGATTTCAATAGAGGATAAAGTGTATTTTATTGAAACGGAAGAAGTAAGAAAGCAGTATGAATGTATGCGGGCTGTAAGGGAAATGAAAGTTGCGAAAAAAGAATTAAAAGAAGGTTTTTCCGTGAAGACGATGATAAAATTTATGAAAGCAGGGAAAACAGAGCTTTTAGAAGAAGCAAAGCAGTATAGAGGCACGAACGAATGGGAGGTGTTAATCTATGCCATCTAAATTAGAGGAAGACAAAAAGGCTTTAGAAGAAGCCGAAAAAGTTTTTTCAGAATTAGAAATCAAAACAGCGAGGCTTTTATCCGTGATTTACGGAAAAGTGAATTGGGCAAAAATAGCAAGCGCAAGGCATATACCGTGGGATATTTTCCAGCATAGGGTGCTCACGGCAGCTACAAAACCTGACGTCCCTCGCTTTGTGGAGCGCTTGTGTTATGCGTTTGGCTTACAGTCGATTTCACCGGATAATGTTCCGCTTATCAGTGAACTTACGGAACACAATGATGAGGTGATGGGATATTTACGGAGTGAAAGTATTCCACTTTGCTCTATTGCGATTTTATATGCAAAGGTGCGTAGAGCAGAGAAAAAGAGTAAAAAAGATATTCAAACTTTAAATTTGGGAGGCGAAGATGAATAAAAGATACAAAGGATATATTACAGCAGAAACAATGTTGCATCACGGTGGCAACATCAAGACAGGTTCGCAGTCTATGCTCAGGCGAATTAAGTTTTATGCAAACGGCAAATTTGTAGAAATACCGTACATTTCAGGAAATGCTATGCGTGGAAGGCTGCGCAGGTTGGGTATGTTTGATTTACTTCAACGGTTGAATTACACTATTGAGAATCTGCGCTTGCATCACGTTCTTTTCTCAGGTGGGACACTTACAACTGTAAGTACGAAAGATTCAGGCACAATAGATTTTGATTTGCGCCGAAAAGTTCAGGAGTATTTGCCTATGATTTCATTATTTGGGACAGCGATGGGAAATCAGATTATGGCAGGGCAGCTTGTAGTGGGAAATATGATACCGGTATGCAAAGAATTAGGGACAGGGCAGTATTCTGTGAATGAATTTCTGGACTGGACGTATCAAACGAGAAAAGACGATTTGCACTTGGAACGTGAAGAAGATGAGCAGGCTCAGCAGATGTTGTACGAGTTTGAGGTTTTTGTTCCAGGAACTATTTTCGAGCATTCCTTTACTTTATTACAGCCCAACAAAGTAATACTTTCTGCATTCGGGCATTTGATGAGTCTATTAGAAAATTCTCCGTTTGTAGGTGCGATGGCAGCCGTAGGGATGGGACGGATTAAATTTGATTATCCGGAGCTTCCAAACTCTGATATATATTTGGAATTTATCGAACAGAAAAAAGCCGAAATTACAGAGGTGTTAAAAGAGATAGAAAAGAAGGTGTAAAGTGGAGCCGCTGAAAATTACGTTTGAGATGGTATTTCCGATTGTTTTAGGCTGGCCCTGGATAGCTCTTGATGGGTTGCTTGCACACTTTGAATTACTGCGGACATTAGGGAGCGATTATTTTCTGCTTGAGTCTAAAAAAGTAGAAACAGAAATGGTAAATGATTTATATATCCCATTAGGGCGTTGGCACGATATTTATATGTCCTCTGTTTCTATATTCGAGCCGAAAAAGATTTTTGAAGAAACGATTTACAAAAGGTTTGAAACAAAAGGCGCTATAAATATCGGAAAGAGAAAAAGGCAAAAAGTGCATATTAACAGTGGATACTTTCGGAACTTTATGATTGCGCTTCCTTACATACCTGCGCAAAAAGTAATTTTCTATGCATTTGGAGAGCGTGAGCGCATAGAGGAAATTTTATCATATGTTCCAGGGCTTGGGAAAAAGGTAGCAATTGGGTTTGGAGAGATAAAAAATATCAAAGTGGAAAGTATAGATAAAAATTATTCACTTGTGAAAGACGGTTTAGCTATGCGCCCGATTCCTGCAGAATATACAAAAGATTATGAAGAAATAGCCCGTTTAGCATATACATTTCCGTATTGGGATA
>JALTHX010000210.1:0-7331 GCA_027076005.1 Caldisericaceae bacterium | reverse complement strand
GCACCGAGTTCTTTAACTTGAAAGAAGATACTGCAAGGAATTTAAAAAGAGCAGCATTACTTAGCAAAGCAGATCTTTTAACAAATGTTGTAAGGGAGTTTACTAACCTACAAGGCATTATGGGGGGGATTTATGCAGAGTTGCAAGGAGAAAACAAAGCAGTTGCATCTGCTATCTCCGAGCAATATTTACCACGGTTTACAGCTGACAAAATCCCTCAAAGTATTGAGGGTAAATACCTTTCTTTGTTCGACAAAGTGGATACCCTTGCAGGAGCATTTGGAATACACATAAACGTGAGTGGCTCAAAAGACCCGTTTGGATTGAGAAGGGCAGGAACCGGAATAATGCAGATTGTTTCTTCCTTTGAATCCGTGAAATTCCCTTTATCAAAGATTATCGAAGAGGCCATAAACATTCATAAAGAACTGAACAAAAAAGTAGAGGATAAAAAAAATGAAATTATCACATTCTTAAAGGATAGGGAAAAGGCAATCTTAAAAGACCAGGACATCAGATACGATGTGATAAACGCAGTAGTTGCTTTACCAATTGATTTTGCACCTACCTACTCAGAACGCGCCCGGGTCTTGATGAAGCACCTTGATGAGGAAACATTGCAATTCGTAGCGTTGTCGAATAAACGTGTTTCAAATATTTTGCAGAAAGCAAATATGGAGTTTACAGAAATAGATAAAAATTTATTTCGCGAACATGATGAGGAAAACTTACTTGAATCCATAGAGAAAGCGGAAATGAAAGTAGAAAAGAACCTTGCGTTAAAAAACTATAATGGCATTATGGAAACTTATTTTGCCCTATCGCCCGCTATTGCACAATTTTTCGATAATGTGCTTGTAATGGACAAAGATGAAAAAGTAAAAAACAATAGATTATTATTGCTGAAGAAACTGCAGGATTTATTTAAGCAATTTTCAGATTTCTCTCAAATAGTCATCGAGAAGAAAGTTAATTTTTAACTTTTGAATTAAAAGTATATAATAAAGCATTATAATTTACTTTAGGAGGTAAAGTATATGGCAAAAAAATGGGTATACGATTTTGAAGAAGGCAGCAAAGATATGAAGAGCCTTCTTGGCGGAAAAGGCGCAGGGCTTGCAGAGATGACTCGCATCGGCCTTCCTGTTCCGGCTGGTTTTACTATTACAACAGAAGCTTGCAAAGAATATCAAAAAACAGGAAAGCTTCCTGAAGAAATAAGAAATGAAACACTCGAACACCTGAGCAAGCTGGAAGAGAAAACAGGTAAAAAACTTGGGGATAGAGCCAATCCACTTCTTGTGTCCGTAAGGTCCGGCGCTCCGATTTCTATGCCTGGAATGATGGATACGATTTTAAATTTAGGTTTAAATGATGATACAGTAGAAGGGCTTAAAGATTTAACAAATAATGAGCGCTTTGCTTACGATAGTTACAGACGTTTCATACAAATGTTCGGAAATGTTGTTATGGAAATTCCTCACAATGAATTTGAAAAAATTCTTGATAAGTATAAAGTAGAAAATGGGCTGAAGAGCGATACTGAGCTTACCCCGGAGATGCTTAAAGGAGTAATTGCCGACTTTAAGGAGTTATACAAAGAGAAAACAGGAAACGATTTCCCTCAAGATCCAACAGACCAGCTCTTCACAGCAATCGAAGCGGTATTTAAATCATGGAATAATCCCAGGGCTATTACGTATAGAAAAATTAACAAAATCAGCGATGACTTAGGAACCGGAGTAAGCATTGTTATGATGGTATTTGGAAATATGGGCAATGATTCTGCAACAGGCGTCGCCTTTACAAGGAACCCTTCAACAGGAGAAAAGAAAATTTACGGTGAGTATCTTGTTAATGCACAGGGCGAGGATGTTGTAGCGGGTATTAGAACACCTAAACCGATTGCAGAATTAAAAGGCGACATCCCATCTGCTTATGAAGATTTGTTAAAAGTTGCAGAAACACTTGAAAAACATTACAGAGATATGCAGGATATGGAGTTCACTATTGAAAAAGGCAAACTCTATATGCTTCAAACAAGGACAGCAAAGAGAACCGCACAGGCTACCGTAAAAGTAGCAGTGGATATGGTAAAAGAGATGGTAATTACAAAAGAGGAAGCGGTAATGAGAGTTACCCCAACCCATATTGACCAGTTGCTTCACAAGATGATTGACCCATCTGCTAAAGTAGAGCCAATTGCAAAAGGCCTTCCTGCATCTCCAGGCGCTGCCGTAGGAAAAGTGCTTTTTGATGTGAGAGAAGCAGCCGAGAGAGGAAAAAATGGAGAAGATGTTATTCTTGTAAGGCCAGAAACAACGCCTGAAGACATTGAAGGGATGGCAAAATCAAAAGGAATCTTAACTACAAGGGGGGGGATGACAGCACATGCAGCAGTTGTAGCAAGAGGAATGGGCATCCCTTGTATTGTCGGGGCAGAAGAAATCAAATTAGACGTCGATAAAAAAGAATTTTATATTAACGGGGTAACGGTAAAAGAGAATGACACCATTACAATTGACGGCTCAAATGGAACAGTAATTGTAGGTGAAGTCCCTATGGTAGAACCCGGTCTTACTCAAGAACTGCAAGAAGTTTTAAGATTTGCCGATGAAATCAGGGAACTTGGCGTAAAAGCAAATGCAAATACCCCTGAAGAGGCAACCCGTGCAAGAAATTATGGAGCAGAGGGAGTTGGCCTTTGCAGGACTGAGAGAATGTTCCTTAGCCCCGAGAGGCTTCCTATTATGCAAGATATGATTATCGCAGAAACAAGGGAAGAGAGAATTAAATATCTGGATAAGTTGAGAGCTTCCCAAAAGCAAGATTTCTATGAAATGCTAAAATCAATGGATAAACTCCCGGTAATTATAAGATTGCTTGACCCTCCTCTTCATGAATTCCTTCCCCAAAAAGGGAGATTAGAAAAAGAGATTGCCGAGCTCAAAGCAAGCGGAGAGGACCCGGAACTTCTTACAAAGAAGGAAAAGCAGCTTAAACGCTCAAAAGAGCTCTCCGAATTTAACCCTATGATTGGATTCAGAGGCTGCAGGGTTGGAATTCTTTATCCTGAAATATACGAGATGCAGGTTAGAGCAATTATTGAAGCCGCAATTCAACTTAAGAAAGAAGGATTTACTCCTAAACCAAAGATTATGCTTCCTCTTATAGGCCATGTAAACGAAATGAAAGTTCTTAGGGAAAGAGCAGAAAAAGTTGTGAAAGAAGTATTTGACAGGGAAAATGATACCGTTGAATATCAAATTGGAACAATGATTGAAGTACCTCGCGCAGCAGTAACTGCCGACCAAATTGCAGAGTATGCAGATTTCTTTTCCTTCGGCACGAATGACCTTACCCAGGCAACTTTTGCATACAGTAGAGATGATGCAGAAGCAACATTCCTTCCCACCTACATAAAAGAAAAAATTCTTCCCAAAGAACCGTTCATCACAATTGACAAAGACGGAGTTGGCAAGCTTGTAAGAATCGGAGTGGTACTTGGAAGAAAAACAAATAAATCGCTTGAAATAGGTATCTGCGGAGAACACGGCGGAGATCCGGAATCTATCGAATTCTTCCACTACGCAGGGCTTGATTATGTAAGCTGCTCGCCATTTAGAGTACCAATCGCAAGGCTTGCAGCAGCACAAGTTGTAGTAAAAGAAAAACAAAATAAAGGTGTTTAGAGAAGAATACGAAAAATTAGAAAAGAAATTGCTCTCCTCCTATGCTATGCTTAGTACCAAATCAAGGGGGAGAGCAACATTTGAAGAAGAAGATCTTTATAGAACAAATTTCCAGCGCGATGTAGACCGCATACTTTATTCTAAATCATTTAGAAGACTTCAATATAAAAGTCAGGTGTTCATTGCACCTATGGGAGACCATTACAGGAACAGGCTAACGCACACATTGGAAGTAATGACAATCAGCCGCTCAATTTCACGTTCATTGATGCTGAACCCTGACCTTACTGAGGCAATTGCATTAGGACATGATTTAGGGCACCCTCCATTTGGACACGCAGGAGAGGCAGCACTGAACAGAAAATGTAAGGAATACAATAACAATATGCACTTTTATCACCCGGAACAAAGCCTTAGAGTTGTTGATACCCTTGAAAAAAGGATTCGTTCAAGTGGAAAAGCAGTTTTTGGGCTAAATCTTACATACGAGGTAAGAGATGGAATATTGAAACACAGTAAGGGGCTTGCAAATCTTTCTGACCTAAAAAGTGCCGATCTACCAGAAACAATGGAGGGCCAAGTTGTCCGAATATCAGACCGTATTGCTTATCTACATCATGACACAGATGATGCAATCAGGGCAAAAATTATAACGGAAACGGATATTCCCGAAAAAGTGCGAAAAACACTTGGAGAAACAAATTCAAAACGCCTTTCAACACTGATATTAGACATAATTAAATATAGCAGCAATAAAGATAAAATAGCCCTGTCGTACGCCACAGAACAAATAATGGATCAGTGGAAAAATTTCCTCACAGAAAAAGTGTACATAGGATCAGAACCAAAGAAGGAAGAGAAAAAAGTTTACAGGCTAATATCATTTTTGTTTGATTATTTCTTTAACAATCCTGAGAAAATGCGTGGATATCTACCTAATCATCCTATAAGTTTGGGAACAAGTGACCCGGTAGAACTCATAAAAAATGACAAAAATTTAAAACTAAGAGTAATATGTGACTACATTTCATCTATGACAGACAGATTTGCTATAGAAATAGGAAAGTCAATTTTGTTCCCAAACCCAATGCCTTTAAACTATTAAAGAGGGCGCCCAAAGCACCCTCTAAATATGTTTTATTTATATTTACCTTAATCAAAAATAAAAACAACCTGCACGGATGCCCTTACACTCATTGAACCACCCTCAACAGGAATCTCCGATTCTTTATCTACTGCCCCAATCGAATTTCTAAAAATTGGAGTAGGGTTGTTAGAGTTTACAGAAATTGTTTTTATACCAACTATCTTATAATTAGAATCCTTTAACGCTGCTTCTGCTTTCTTTCGTGCATTATCCATTGCATCAGTAATTGCATCCTGCTCAAGTGCTTTTTTATCGGAAATATCAAACCTTATCCCAGATATATTATTTACGCCATTGTTAGAAATTAACCCAATCATTCTTCCCGCATCACCGATTTTTACTTTTAGTTCGAACGACTCTGTTGCTTTGTAACCTACAAGTATGGAAAGCTTTTTATCTTTATCCCACTGATAAACTGGTGCAAGGCCAATATTTACAGTTTTAATATCCTTGTCATTGACTCCGGCGTTTTTTAGCGCGGAGATTGTTTTATTTGCTACACTAGAAAGCTCATTCATTGCATCTACCGCTGTTTTTCTCTGAGTAGCGATACCAAAATTGATTACGGAAATGTCCGGAGTTGTTTGAACTACGCCCTCCCCACTTACGGAAATTGTGTGGTTCATATCCACATTTTCTGCGACAGCATTACCCTTAGGTAAATGTTTCCCCCCAATCGCAACAGTACTCAAAACAAGTGTTAATATAACAAGCCCAATTAATAAATACTTTTTCATAAAACACCTCCTCGTGTTTAATTTATAATTAGATAAGAGTGAACCAAAAAAGTTCCATCTACTCTTTCTTGCGTTTTTTCCACACCAAATATACAATAAAGACAATTAGTAAGTATGGAATCAGCCAAGCAATCAATATTAAGAGAAAACCGAAAGAATAAGCAACACCCGAGCCTGCACGTCTCAATAAATTATTGAAATAAGACCCAATTAATGAAGACGAGTTTTCGTTTCGGTTTATGTCTATATAAACCTCTGCATATGAAGAATGGAAATCAATGTATTTCATTCTTCCTTTTATTGTTTCAATTTGTGTTTCCACTTGTTCAAGTTGTGAGCGGACTTGCAGCATTTCACCAATGTTTTTAGTTTTGTTTAGCCAGGACAATAGCAAATCTCTCTGAGAACTTAATACATTTAACCTGGATGAAAGATCTACATATTCTCCGGACACGTCATCAGAAGATACATTTATGCTGTTTACCTTACCGAATTTATTTAATTCATTCAGGAAATCATCAAGCTTATTAGTTGGAATCATTACATCGATCGTACCATTTTCCTCATTTTTAAAGGTATGATAAGAAAAATTTTTTACATATCCTTCGTACGTTTTTGACAATGATTGAATTCCATTAAATGCTTTTAAAAATTCATTTTGTTTCACTGTAATGGAAGCATTTGCCCTCTTTATAATTTTGCTTTCAAAACTTTCACTTCCTGTAGAAGAAACTGGTGCAGGGGTATAATAACCCTTTTCCTCATCGTTAACATTATACTGATAATCAGGGGCACTTGTTTTAGGGCTCAATGAACGCCCAGGGATTCCCGGAGATTCTATACTTGTGTTAACACCCTCATTCTGAGAGGGCAAACTTGCAAAGAAACCACCGTTTCTCATCAAAAAGGATACAAACACAATGCCGATAATGACAACGGCAAGTGTTAAGATCAAAAAAACTTTTCTCTCTTTCAAAAACTTCATAAAATTCATTTCTACGCCTCCTTGTTTTTATATTAGATAAGAGTCAGCCAAGAAAGTTCCATAAAACAAAATAGGGTGTAACAGCCACACCGTTCTCTCAGACTTACGCAAACCTGATTAATTGTAGGTTTATCTGCTGAGTTCCTGCTTCAACGAGAGGGTGCTTCTTAGGCAGCAAGCTGCGTTCGTCCACATTGCCTCTCTCCACAGGCGTATGGGTTTGGGTGAAACTCACCCTACCGTAGTTCATTAAGTTTATAGCAGCATTGAGATCTCTGTCCATCTCTAAACCACACTGTGAGGACACCTGTACACTCTATCGCTTAGTTTTAAGTCAGGACTAATGTATCCGCAGTTTGAACACATCTTTGAACTGGGATACCACCTATCAGCAATAATAAGGTTGTTATTTCTCAGTTTGCTTTTGTACTCCAACTGCCTTCTGAATTCATACATACCTGTACTGCTTATTGCTTTTGCAATGCGGTGGTTTCTCATCATACCTTGTACATTCAGGTTCTCTATAACAATGCTCTTGTAGTGCTCCGTTATGTAGGTCGTTACTTTGTGTATGTAGTCTGTCCTTGTGTCCTCTATCTTTTTGTGAAGTTTTGCTACCCTTTTCTTCTGCTTCTTGTAGTTATTTGAGAATGGTGTTTTATCTCCTTTCTTTACTGGATGCTGCTTCCTTGAAAGGACTCTTTGAAGTTTCTTTAGCTTCTTTTCGTATTTCTCTAATGCCTTAATGTTTTCAAAGTACGTTCCATTAG
>JALTHX010000209.1:0-2429 GCA_027076005.1 Caldisericaceae bacterium | reverse complement strand
CTTTTCAGCAAGATGAAATTTTGATTTGGTTCTTTAACAAAAAAATATTTTGCAGGCCCTCACTCTGCGGGCGGTATTTTGGATGTGAAGTTTTTGTATCTAAAATACCGCTCGTAGAGAGTGGAAGAAAATTCAAGAAAAAAGGAGGATAAAAAAATGGCTTTCTATACATTGGATTATTTATTGGATCATGTAATGGATTTATCTAGAGAAGCTCTTCTATCACTATTAGGAGAGAAGTATGGTTATCAAGAGAAGTTTTTATTTTTTCCAATAGAAATAGAAAAAAGAAAAAAAATTCTTAGATTAATCATTCAAACAGGAAAGTTTTCCCGTGAGGAAATAATGAATTTTATAAAAGAGGGGTTTTATGACCCTCGTGTACTTGAAGCGGCTATCGAAACGGGGAAATTTTCCGAACACGAGGTATGGAGCCTTATTCAGAGAAATATAAAGTTTTTAAGTATCAAGCCATTAGACTTTGTCTGGGGCAATGGAATCGAATATGACAAGAATTGGGATGTAATTAGAGCGGCATTGAAAATACTAAAATTTGGACATATTTTTGATCTCATCAATAGCATTGAGAACAAAAAAATTATTAAAAAAGCTGCTATTCAGACAGGGAGATTCCCACAACAGGAAATGATAAAAAAAGAGAGGATTGTTGAAGCTGCTATTCAGACAGGGAGATTCTCACAACAGGAAATGGTAAGGATGGTAAATTATATTTTCTCTATACCCTCTGCTTCTAATCTTAATGATTTTGATGATATAAAAAGGGGTCTCTTTACCGAGATAATCAGAACAAACTCTCTCTCCAAAGAAGAGATAATGCTTCTAGTGGATAAGTATCCATCGCTAGGAGCCATCAAAGCTGCTGTTAAAACTGGGAAATTTTCCCCAAAAGAGATGATAGACCTCATTGAGAGAAGCAGTTATGATCCAGGCGTAATTCATGCTGCTATCAAAACGGGGAAATTTTCCCTGGGAGAGATGAAAGATCTCATTAAGAGAAGCAATAGTATTTCTGCCATGAGTATTGTTATCGAAACTGGGAAATTTTCCCTGGGAGAGATGAAAGATCTCATTAAGAGAAGCAATTATGATCCATATGTAACTCATGCAGCTATCTGGGTGGGAAATTTTTCCCCAGAAGAAATGGCAGATTTCATTGAGAAGAGTGAGTATGACCACCTTGTTGTAAGTGCAGTCAGGAAAAAGCTTTCTCCAAAGGAGATGATGGATCTCATTGAGAGAAGAAAGCTTTTCCAGAATCCCCACTATAACCCTTTTGTCATTGAAATTGCTATCCAAGCAGGGAAACTTTCCCTGAAAGAGATAGAAGAGCTTACCAAAAAGAGTGATTGGGATCATGGGTGGGATATTGATATTATAGAGACTATCATTGAGACAGGGAATCTTCTCCCAGACGACATGTCTATTCTCAGAAATTTAAAACTTGGAGGGTTGAAGATAGAAGAGAAGAAAGATTATGTCATGGTAGCATCTTCAGCAGCAAAGACAGGGAGGCTTTCCTTTAATGATGTAAGGGAAATTGTGCATAGGATTATTGCTCTGTATAATAGTTATAGTGATGATAGTGATGATAGTGAACTACTAGAACTAGACTTTGACAAAAGAAGTGGTATAAACTTTTTCATTGAAAAAGCAATTAATGGAGGAATAAGAACATTTTCCTTCAATGAATTAAAAAGTTTGCTGAAAATAAATGAAGGAAATCCTGGCTTCGAATGTGCAGTCAAAGCCGCGATCAATACAGGGATTTCCTCTGATGAGATAATGGATCTTATAGATAAGTATCCATCGATAGTAGCCATCGAAGCTGCTATCAAAACGGGGAAATTTTCCCCGGGAGAGCTACAACTTTTAAAATGGAAAAAGTTGTACGCCCTGAAAATGGAGATAGAGGAGGAGTAAAGGAAAGTAAAAGTAATTATACTCCTTAACAAGGCTATTCCTAGGTCAAACTAAGAATAGTCTTTTTTATTACAAAATTTAATTTTTCGTAGTATGTGATTAGAATATTTGTGTGTATGCCAAAGTAGTTATTTTAATTAGTCTGAAAATAAATCAATATTTCCTTCTTCACTTCCTCCATCTCTCTTTGAGAGAATGGAACACAAGGCGGCGGGGGATTTTTATATTGAATAAAATTTCAATTTGTCACTAACTAACAACATTATTGGTATCTGTTATGATAACCACCAATCAGCGACCAAATAGACTTTGAGCTTGACAAAAATCTAATTGTGTAGTATCTTTTCAGCAAGATGAAATTTTGATTTGGTTCTTTAACAAAAAAATATTTTGCAGACCCTCACTCTGCGGGCGGTATTTTGGATATAAAGTTTTTGTATCTAAAATACCGCTCGTAGAGAGTGGAAATAAATTTATAGGAGGAATAG
>JALTHX010000208.1:0-2455 GCA_027076005.1 Caldisericaceae bacterium | reverse complement strand
ACCTTTAGGTATAATTACACCTTTTGACGTAAGTGAAATATATAAACAAATGGAAATCCGCGTAAACAATGGCTTAGATTAAGCCGTGTTTTTAGGTTAGCTTGATTAGTTTGACTAAGCAAGGGAACTTATTATAATAGTCTTAAATGTTATCATAGGAGGTATTTAAATGATTATCAAGGAAGGTAATGGATTAATTAGCATAAGAATGGAAGATGGTGAAGATTTTTTTACATCACTTAAAACTGTATGCAAAAATTATGACGTAGAGTCGGGCATTATTTTAAGTGGCATAGGGATGTTGAGAAATACAAAAATAGGATATTGGAATGGAAGCGAATATACCACTGATGAGATAAAAAATCCGATGGAGCTTGTATCTATGCAAGGAAATATCAGCACTACCGAAAATGACGGAGACCCGATTATACATATTCATATTGCAGCTGCTAAGGAAAATCATAGCGTAATTGGTGGGCATCTTGTGTCTGCTACTATAAATAATACCGGCGAGATTTTTGTGCAAAAACTTGAGAATATTCTGCTGTTAAGAAAGCAGGAGAAGAACGGTTTATTAGGTCTTTATCCTGCATAAAAGGAGTGTATATGGAAAAAGCTTATAATCCGAAAAGCGTGGAAGAAAAAATTTATAAATTCTGGGAGGAGGGTGGTTTTTTTGCCTCAAAACCAGACCCAAAAAAGGGGAAGTTCGTTGTAATGATGCCTCCCCCAAATGTTACGGGAAAGCTTCATACCGGTCATGCGTTAAATTTTACTCTTCAAGATGTATTTATTCGATTTAATAGGATGTTGGGAAAAGAGGCTCTCTGGCTTCCCGGGATGGACCATGCAGGAATTGCAACACAGTCTGTTGTTGAAAGGGAACTTCTTAAAAGAGGAGTAAAAAGAGAAGAATTAGGCAGAGAAAAATTCCTTGAAGAGGTGTGGAAGTGGAAAGAGCAGTATGGAAACACAATAGTAAACCAGCTAAAAAAGCTTGGTACCTCTGCGGATTGGGATAGAATACGATTTACACTTGACGACGGATATGCAAAAGCTGTAAAAGAAGCTTTTGTACAGTATTACAATGAAGGGCTTCTATACAAAGGTGAAAGGATTATTAATTGGTGCCCACATTGCCACACTGCGCTTTCTGATATTGAAGTGGAGTATATTCCTGCAAAGAGCAAGCTTTATTATATAAAATATCCGTTCAAAGATAACAATTCCCGTTATGTAGTTGTAGCTACAACACGTCCGGAAACAATGCTGGGAGATACTGCTGTTGCTGTGCACCCAAACGATTTGCGTTATAAAGATGATATTGGCAAAACCTTAATTCTTCCGATTGTGAATCGGGAAATTTCTATTGTTTCGGACGAAGCTGTCGATATGGAATTTGGGACTGGTGCAGTAAAAGTTACTCCTTCTCATTCTGCAGATGATTTTGAAATAGCAAAGAGGCACAACCTTAAGTTTATTACTGTGATAAACGATAGGGCAAAAATGGTAAATGTGCCTGAAAAGTATGAGGGGTTAACTACGGATCAGTGCAGAAAAGAAATAGTAGAGGATCTTCGAGAAAAAGACTATCTCTTGAAAGAGGAAGACTATGAAAATTCTGTGGGACACTGTTCCAGATGCGGAACAACAGTGGAACCGCTTGTTTCTGAGCAGTGGTTTTTAAAGATGAGGGAGCTTGCCGATAAAGCGATTGAGGCAGTAAAAAAGGGAGATGTAAAAATCACTCCTAAAAAATGGGAGAAAGTTTATTATGATTGGCTTGAGAACATAAGAGACTGGTGTGTAAGCCGGCAGCTCTGGTGGGGACAGAGAATTCCTGTATATTATTGTAAAGACTGTGGTGCTACTATAGTTTCTACTGATGAAGTGAAGAAATGCCCGAAATGCGGCAGCAGCAATATCGTTCAGGAAGAAGATGTTTTAGACACTTGGTTTTCCTCTGCATTGTGGCCTTTTGCTACGCTTGGGTGGCCGGATAAAACGGAAGATCTTGAATATTATTATCCTACGAGTTTACTTATTACCGGATATGATATCCTTTTTTTCTGGGTTGCGCGTATGATTATGAGCGGTTTGCATTTTATGAATGAGAAACCGTTTGATACTGTTATGCTTCATGGACTTGTGCGTGACGAAAAGGGAAGGAAGATGAGTAAATCCCTTAAAAATATTATTGACCCTGTGGATGTAATTAATGAATTTGGGACTGATGCATTAAGGTTTACCCTTTCCTATCTCAGCACGGTAGGTGGGCAGGATATAAACTTGTCTAAGGAAAAGCTCACTTCAAGCAGGAATTTTGTGAACAAAATTTGGAATGCGTCAAGGTTTGTTATTATGAATATCGAAAATTTTGATCCGTTATCTTTTGATTCTTCCACTGTGAATTATGAACTTGAAGATAAGTGGTTTTTTAGCAAATTAAATAAGA
>JALTHX010000207.1:0-7453 GCA_027076005.1 Caldisericaceae bacterium | reverse complement strand
CAAGCAGTGGGGCAATTTCATTTTCGGTGCATTTTATGTTGGATTGAAGCAATTCCACGGTTTTTTCTCTTTTGTTAATTTCTTCTTGTAGCACATTTTTTTGTGTATTAAGCTCTTTTATATCTTTCTGTATATATCCTAACTTCCTTTTCAGCCTTTCTATCTCGAGTAGGGTTTTCCTGGATTTTTCTTCCAACTGATTTTTCTGCTCTTCAAAATGGATCTCCCTTTCTTTTAATTTTGCTTCCTCTATTAGGAATTCTTCTCGTTTATTCCTTGTTGTTCCGGTTTCTCTTGAAAGAGCCTCACTTTTATTTTTTATTTCATTTAATTTCTCTTTTCTCTCCCTGAGTTTCTCAATCAACATTTTCTCTTCGTTTTCTACATCCATTATGCCGCTTTTTACTGTTTCTACTTGTCTTTTTAAGTTAGAAAGAGAGTAATTGAGAAGAGTCCCTTCAGCCTGTTTTAATCGGTCGGTTAGAAAATAGTACATATGGGCTTTTTTTGCTTCACTTGTTATATGCTCCACACGTTTCCTAAGTTCTGAAAGTATATCTTTTACTCTAAGCAAATTCTGTTCTGTTTCACTAAGTTTTTTTAGGGCTTCTTTGCGCCTCTTTTTAAATACTCCAACCCCTGCTACTTGCTCTATTAAGGCGCGCTTCTGCTCCGATTTTGCTAATAGAATCTCTTCTATTCTTCCCTGGCTTACAATGGAGTATGTATGATTGTACATCCCTGCGGAATAGAAAAGCCTCATTACATCTTGAAGCCGTATTGGGTTGTTGTTTACAAAATACCCTCCCTCTCGTGAGCGGTATATCCTTCTTTCCACTATCACCCTGGGAGTGTTTATGTCAGGGAAGGACCGGTCCTCGTTATTAAAAACAAGTTTTACGGATGCTACGCTAATTGGTTTTTTGAACGCAGAACCGGAAAAAATGAGATCCGTGGAATCAGATGCGCGTAAAAGAGAAATTCGCTGCTCACCCAATGCCCACCTTATTCCGTCTACTATATTACTTTTTCCCGAGCCATTCGGGCCTACTATGCAAGTAACTTTCGGCGAGAAGAGTATCTCTGTTTCTTTTCTAAAAGTTTTAAAGCCATATACGGATATTTTTTCAAGATACATCAGAACAACCCGCTGATCCTCCCATTATCCGAAATATCCATTTTTTCAGCCGCAGGGTGTTTTGGAAGCCCCGGCATTGTCATTATGCTTCCTGCGATTGGTACTATAAACCCTGCTCCTGCAGAAAGTTTTACCTCTCTTATTGTTATTTTAAAACCGCTGGGTTTTCCTATGAGTTTCGGATTATCAGACAAAGAGAGCTGCGTTTTTGCCATGCAGATGGGCAGATTGGAATATCCGATTTTTTTAATATGTTTGATATCCTTTTTAGCACTGCCAGTGTAAACTACGCCGTCTGCACCATACATATCAGTAGCAATTTTGTATATTTTATCTTCTATCTGTTCATCTAAGTCGTATAGGAAACGGAAATCGTTTTTATCTTCTTTGATTGCGTCGAGTACTTCACCGGCAAGAGCCTCACCACCTTTGCCACCTTTTTCCCATACTTCAGAGAGAGCAAATCTTGCACCGTGTTCCTTAACAAAACTTTCTACGGTATTTATTTCCGCGTCGGTATCGGAAACAAATTTATTTAGGGTAACAACAATAGGCAGGCCGAAGAAATGCATATTCTCTATGTGTTTTTCCAGATTTGACAATCCTTTTTTTAGGGCTTCAATATTTTCTTTCTTTAGTTCGTCTTTTGAAAGCCCCCCGTGCATTTTTAAGGCTCTTACAGTAGCAACGATTACCACAGCCGAAGGGTGCAAATCGCCAGATCTGCTTACGATATCCATAAATTTTTCGCCACCGAGGTCGGATGCAAAACCGCCTTCCGTAATTACATAATCAGCTAATTTTAGTGCAAGCTTTATGGACGTAATTGTACTTGCCCCGTGTGCAATATTTGCAAATGGACCTCCGTGAATAAGTATGGGATGATTTTCCAGTGTTTGCACAAGGTTTGGTTTTATTGCATTTCTCAATATAATTGCCATTGCACCTACTGCTTTTATGTCTTTTGCTGTTATAGGCTCCCTCTTTCTTGTATAACCTATAATAATTCTGCCAATACGCTCCTTCAAGTCGTTTATGTTCTGTGCCATTCCGAGAATTGCCATTATTTCTGAAGCGGCAGTAATGTCGAATCCTGTTTCTCTCGGATATCCGTTACCTGACCCACCAAGAGCAACAATTGTTTCTCTTAAAGCCCTGTCATTCATATCGGTTGCCCGTCTCCAGGTAATCCTTCTTACATCAATCCCAAGCTCATTTCCATGCTGTATGTGGTTGTCAATCATTGCCGCAAGCAGATTGTTGGTAATGCCTACGGCTGGAATATCTCCGGTGAATTGAAGGTTTATTTCCTCCATAGGTACTACTTGTGCATATCCTCCGCCTGCTCCTCCTCCCTTTACTCCAAATACCGGGCCGAGGGATGGCTCTCTGATTACTGCCATTGCTTTTTTTCCAATATCATTTAATGCATCCGAAAGGCCTATTGTTGTGGTGGTTTTACCCTCACCTGCAGCTGTGGGGGTAATTGCCGTAACGAAAATTAGCTTCCCGTCCGGTTTATTCTCTACTTGCTTCATTGCTTCAGGCTCTATTTTTGCAATGTATTTTCCATATAGGTTTAGATTTTCTTCTCTAATGTCCAAATATTTGGCAACGTCTTTAATCTTCCTCATTTTGGTATTTTGTGCAATATCAAGGTCAGTCATTTTATCTCTTTCCTTAAAAGCCTTTTTATGGCTTTGGCTAAAGTATTTTTAATCCGCCAGTGAAACGTAGCCAGCTTTAGCAGGCGGAATTTGGCCACCTAAATATTTAGTATCTATAATTATATGCTTATATCGTGTTTGTCAACCCCTACAAATTATTCAGATATTTAAAACCTACAAAGCCGTCGGAATATATAGTTCTAACAACTAAAGCAGGCAGGGCCAACAGTAATGATATGGTAATTTTCTAATAATTTAATAGATAGGAAAATTGGTAGAGGGCTTTTAACTTCTAAGCGTGTTAATGTTTTATTCATTACGATTTTTTAATTGAAATTCCGAGTTTTTTACCTTACATAATCTACAGGAACTTATAAAGGAGCAAAAACCAATTTAATTCTATGGATTATTTTTGTTAAAATGGTGTCTAAATGTAAAAATATGCTTAACTTGCATGATTTGTTTACAAAATTTAAATTTCCTGTATAATTCCCCTGTGAAAAAAGTAATAGTGGTTGGTGCTGGTGCAGCGGGTCTTATATCAGTAATAAAAGCAGCAGAAAAGTCAGAGGTAATCCTTTTAGAAAAAATGTCCAAGCCAGGCCTTAAAATTCTTGTTTCCGGAAAAGGAAGGTGTAATGTAACCAATGCCGGCTCCATTGAAGAGCTTATAAATGCTTTTGGCAAAAACGGCCGGTTTTTGTATCATGCACTCTCGGTTTTTTCTAATAATGACCTCATTAATTTTTTGAATTCAGTTGGTGTTGAAACTATTGTAGAGAGGGGAAATAGAGTTTTCCCAAAATCTGAAAAGTCAAAAGATGTACTGAATGCGTTAAAAAAAGAGGTAGATAGGCGCGGGGCAAGGGTGGTATTAAACAACTCTGTAAAATCCCTTGTAATTAAAGATAAACTTGTTTCCGGAGTCTTACTATCTAACGGGAAAGTTTTAAAAAGTGATGCTGTGATACTCGCAACTGGCGGAAAGAGTTTTCCGGGACTTGGGACAACCGGTGATGGGTACGCTATGTTAAAAGAAATAGGGCATACAATTACAAAACTTTATCCTGCTCTTGTGCCACTTGTTGCGAAAGAGGGTTGGATAAACAAATTAGAGGGCCTTTCACTGAGGAACGTCGCGGTGCACGCCAAAATTAAAAATAAAAGTTTTTCTCATTTCGGGGATATGGTTTTTACTGCAAAAGGAATTTCCGGCCCTATTGTCCTTACTCTTTCGTCTGAAATTGTTCCGTATCTTTCCTCTCCGCTTGTTATAGAAATTGATCTGAAGCCTGCTTTGAAATATGAGATTTTGGACAATAGGCTTATAAGGGAATTTAACAAACAAGGAAAGAAAAATCTGAAAAATGCACTGTGTTCATTAATTCCAATGAGATTGATACCCATTTTTGTGAGAAAAAGCGGGGTTAATGGTGATAAAAAATGCAGTGAAATTACAAAAGAAGAGCGTAGAAAGATGCTTTTGCTTTTAAAGCATTTTCCTATTAAAATATTAGGCACTGAGAGTTTTGAGCACGCAATTGTTACAAAGGGCGGGGTAAGCCTCAAAGAGGTTAGCCCTAAAACAATGCGTTCTGCAATATTAGATAACCTTTTTATCGTAGGGGAATTGCTTGACATTGATGCAATAACGGGTGGATACAACCTTCAGGCAGCGTTTTCAACAGGCTTTGTTGCAGGCAGTTCTGTAAGTTAAGTAAGTTGATTTTTAATGCGAAAGTTATACAATAATAGTTGTAAGGAGGCGAAACATTATGGAAGAGAAGTTTGGCACTGTTAAGGTAAAAAGAGGCCTTGCCGAAATGCTTAAAGGCGGGGTTATTATGGATGTTACAACCGTGGAGCAGGCTAAAATAGCTGAAGAGTCAGGTGCTGTTGCTGTTATGGCCCTTGAACGAATACCTGCCGATATAAGAAAAGAAGGCGGAGTTGCCAGAATGGCAGATCCGAAACTTGTTAAAGATATTATGAACACTGTTTCTATACCCGTGATGGCGAAGGTAAGAATTGGACACTTCGCAGAAGCACAAATTCTTCAGGCAGTTGGAGTTGATTTTATAGATGAAAGCGAAGTTCTTACTCCTGCAGATGAAACGCACCATATTAACAAATGGGATTTTAAAGTGCCTTTTGTATGTGGAGCAAGAAATCTCGGTGAAGCATTGAGGAGAATTGCTGAAGGTGCTGCAATGATAAGAACAAAAGGGGAACCGGGTACCGGAAACATTGTCGAAGCCGTAAGACATATGCGCGTGGTAATGGATGAGATAAGAAAAGTTCAAAGCATAGCCGAAGAAGAACTCTATGTAGAAGCAAAAGAGTTACGAGTCCCTTTTACCCTTCTTAAAGAGGTAAAGGACCTTGGCAAATTGCAGGTAGTGAACTTTGCAGCAGGAGGTATTGCAACCCCTGCGGATGCTTCCCTTATGATGCAGCTTGGCGCAGATGGTATTTTTGTTGGCTCCGGAATATTCAAATCTTCTAATCCTAAAAAACGTGCGGAAGCAATAGTTGCAGCAACTACTTATTTCGATGACCCAAAAATTCTTGCAAAGATTTCGGAAGATCTTGGGGAGGAAATGCAAGGTATTGATATAAGAGACCTTTCTGAAAAAGACAAAATGCAGGTGAGGAGCGAATAGATGAGAATCGGCGTGCTTGCCTTACAAGGGGCGGTTTCCGAACATATCAATATGCTGAGGGAATCGGGTAGTGAAGAGGCAGTTCCTGTGCGTAGAATAGAGGAAATAGAAAAAATAGACGGCCTTGTGATTCCAGGCGGAGAAAGTACTACGATGGGTAGATTAATTACCGGTTTTAATTTGGAAAATACAATAAGGAAACGCGTGAAAGATGGAATGCCAATTTACGGAACCTGTGCAGGAATGATTCTTTTGTCAAACAGAATAGAAGGATACGACCAATTTAAGTTTGGCTTTATGGATTTGGAAATTGTTCGGAATGCATTCGGAAGGCAAGTGGACAGTAAAGAAATTGACCTTGATATCAAAGGATTTGATACTTTGTTTCATGCGATATTCATTCGTGCGCCTGTCGGGAAAAACGCAGGAGCTGATGTGGAAGTACTTTCGGAAGTTTCCGAAGGTATTGTTTTTGCAAGGCAAAGAAATGTTCTTGTATCTGCGTTTCATCCGGAATTAGGCAGGGATTTAAGAATCCATAAATATTTTTTAGATATGGTGAGAAAATTTTTAGAAAATAGAAAATAGGGAGGTTTTATAATGTCAGGACATTCAAAATGGCACAACATTCAGGGTAGAAAAAGTTCCCAGGATGCTAAAAGAGGTAAGCTTTTTACAAAACTCACAAAGGAAGTTATTATTGCAGCAAAAGAAGGTGGAGGAAACACGGAAACTAATTCCCGTTTACGTAATGCCGTAGATAAGGCAAAAAAATTAGGTATGCCACTGGATAACATTAAAAAAGCAATTATGCGTGGCACAGGTGAACTGCCCGGCGTAACGTATGAAGAATTTACGTATGAAGCGTATGGGCCTTCAGGTATTGCTTTTATCTTGAAAATCTCTACTGATAATAAGAACAGGACTGTTGCAGAACTGAGAAGGCTTCTTAGCAATTATGGAGGAAGTCTTGCTGAAAGCGGCGCTGTTTCTTGGAATTTTGAAACAAAAGGCGAGATAGAACTTGAGCCTGCAGGTATGAATTATGATGAATTATTTATGGTTGTTGCAGATGCCGGTGGAGAGGACCTGAAAGAAGCTGACGGGATATTTACAGTATATACGGACCCTAAATCCCTTGATAGTGTAAAGGAAAAGCTTGTCCAATCCGGGCTTAAAATTAAGAGCGCGGAGGTTGTGCTTGAACCCAAAACTACTGTTAAAGTAAGTGGTGATGATGCGGTAAGAGTAATTAAGCTATGTGACGCCTTGGAAGACCACGATGATGTCCAGGACTATTATACAAATTACGATATAGATGAAGAGGAGCTCAAGCAAATTACCGAGAAATTAGGTTAGCCGATGCTTAATGTACTTGGGATAGACCCGGGGCTTGCGAGCACGGGGTTTGGCATCGTGCAAAAGAGCAGTGGCGGTATTTTTATTGTTAAGTATGGAGTAATTAAAACACCTTCTACTGATAAAGTTCCGGATAGGCTCCGGAAAATTCACTCAGGCCTTAAAGAAATATTTAATGAGAATAATATCGACCATGTTGCAATTGAAAAGATTTTTTTTAATACAAATCTGAAAACTGTTGTTAACGTAAGCGAGGCACGTGGAGTTGCGATGCTTATTACATCGGAATACAATAAACCTTTGTTTGAATACACGCCCCTTGAGGCTAAAAAAGTTTTATTAGGCGTGGGGCGTGCTACAAAAAGAGATGTGCAATTTGCAGTTCAAAGAATATTAAAAATGGACAAGAAGCCTACTCCTGACGATGCTGCCGATGGTATTGCTCTTGCATTGTGCCATATTTATAACCTACCGTACATTGAGGCTACTGCACTATGATTGCGCTAATCGAAGGAGAGGTAAGGGAAGTTTCAGAAAATTCCATAGTCCTTTTTGTAAAAGGGATAGGATTTGAAGTATTTGTTTCCCATCCGGAAAATTTTGTACCTACTAAAAAATATTCTTTG
>JALTHX010000206.1:0-2489 GCA_027076005.1 Caldisericaceae bacterium | reverse complement strand
TAAAAAATCGTTAAGCGTAAAAACAACAGAATAACTACACCTTTCCTGTGAGGTTGCTTCGGTCGTTTCACTCCCTCGCAATGACAACTTATTTTGTTTTATGTTATTTGTTGTTTTAGGAGTTTATAATGTTAATCCTGTCAATAAGAGAGATCTTTCGTTTCACTCAAAATGACGGCCTCTTTTGTTACCCTGAGAGAAAAGAAGGGTTCAGAACAATAGGAAAAGAATTGGTTTAGTTGAAAAACACACTAAATTTTGTCAGGGGTTATTCGTCCTCTTTTTGTTCTGTCAAAATCACTATCAAAACTTATAATTTTAAGGTTGTATTTTTCGGCAACCGTATATTGATATGCATCATCAAAATCAAGATTGAACTTTTGTGCCGCAATGACAATGTCCTCTATATCCTTTGCCTCAAAACGGACTAAGTTGACTCCAGCATCCAAAACAGTATCTCTGACAAATCTTATAAGAAGCTTTGCCTTCTTTAATCCTAACAATATTATGCCGATTGAGTAAAAAGCGAATTCAGTAATGTAGAGTGTAGCAGGGTTAATTACTTCCAGAAAATGGCGCACTTCTGGTGCTTTTTCTTGCTCAAGTAATAATTCTAACCAAATATTTGTATCTACTAAGTACATCAGTCCCCCCACCATTCAAGAGCCTTCTTTTGGAGTTCAAGAGATGTATACTTATTACGAAATTCTTTAAGACCACCTGCCCAATCAAGGCGTAATTTCTTTTTAGACTTTTTGACTCGTTTCTCCAGTAAGAATTTCACAAAGTCCTCTACCTCTTGCTGAAGGTCAGGTGGAAGTTTCTCCACATAATCTTTTAATTTCGGCATAATTTTAACCTCCTTTTTCTATATATTATTCAAAATTAGAAAAAATGCAAGGAAAAATTCTCGTTTGTTTCGTTCATTTCGTTTATCTCGTTGGTTTCGTTTTTTGCCAACTGCCAACGGCTTTCGGCTGTCGTTACCGCCCATCCTGTGAGATTGCCACGCCTGCCTATGGCAGGCTCGCAATGACAATGAAAAAAATACTTGAAAAAAAGAAGTATAGGATATATTAGAGATATGGAAAAATCTGAATTGATAGACATAGTAAAGCGAGGCGAATCCGAAACCCTTGAATTTAAGAAATCCACAGGGGAATGGAAAGGAATAATAAAAACTGTTTCTGCCTTCTCTAATACAAAGGGTGGTCATATTCTTATAGGGATTTCAGATAACGACAAAGTTACAGGTATTCAGGTTGGCAAAAAGACTATTGAGGATTTAACAAATAAGGTTTCAAGTAAAACAGCAAGCTTAGAACTAAAAGATTTAATGCAAAAGAAATTATTAGCAGTTCAAGGAAAGGGAAGGTCTACAAGGTATATCATTAAAATTTAGGTAATGATTAAAAACTATATCTTACTTCAGAACTCACCGAGCACGGAGTACTATGCACGACGCCTCATACACTCATATATCTGATGGGGTCAGTCTTGTGAATTGTGAATTGGAAAAGTGAGTTTTGCTGGATTGTTATCATAAATATTTCAAAAAATTCTCTACAGTTAATCTTGCCTGTTTCAATATGTGTGAAAGTGTAGAACGTTTAACAGGATTATGGGCAGGAACAGTTATTTTTAACACCTCGTCTTTTATATGCTTTTATAATCTGATATGACTTCCCCGTTGCCTCACAATTGTCCACCCATCTCTTTGAAGGGCTTTAACTATCCGAATATATGATAAAGAGGGAACTTTGCTCACAAGGTTAGTTCCTGAACTGTTAATCTTTTATCTGATACCAAGTCATCCTCTACTGGTTCTAGATAGAGTTTTATTGCTTCTTTAATATTTTTTAAGGCTTCTTCTTCTGTTTCCCCTTCACTTATACACCCCGGAAGCGAAGGCACATATACTGTATATCCACCTTCATCACTCGGCTCTAATACAACCTTTATTTTCATTATATCACCTCCTTTATGTTCAGTATAATATACAATTACCATCTTAAAAGTCAAGGGGTTTATTTTTTCATTTTTTGGGGTCAGTCTTCCATCTTCCAGATTTCAAAAAGATTAACAATACCACCCATCCTGTGAGATTGCCACGGTCGTTTCACTCCCTCGCAATGACAGAGGGAGAGGGACCTGTGAGATTGCTTCGCCTGCCTCTGGCAGACTCGCAATGACACTGGTTTTTCTATACGAGTTAAGTTCTATGAATTTATGGGGTTGACTTTCATATATTTCTGTGTATTATATAGAAATATAACCAGGAGAAATATATGAAGTTTATGGATTTTGTAGAGAAATTTAGAGATAGCCCTGTAATTTACTCTCAGGGCTTTGGAATTCTGGAAACAAACGATAAACTATTAAGGGTACAGGTGCATAAATGGGTAGAAAAAGGATGGTTGTTGGAATTGAAAAGGGGGGTATATATTCTTAATAAACCTTTTAGCAAAATTCCACCAATGTTTTATATT
>JALTHX010000205.1:0-2497 GCA_027076005.1 Caldisericaceae bacterium | reverse complement strand
ACGAGATACAAAAGATAGATAAGCTGGTGGATGATTTTTCAAAAGAATCAGATGTGTATAAAATAAACGAAAATGCAGGGGTAAGACCTGTAAAAGTAGACCTAATTACAATGGATATGATAAATAAGGCATTTGATATTGCTAAAGAAACAGATGGCGCCTTTGACCCAACCGTGTATCCACTTTCCAAACTATGGGGATTTAAAAGCGGGAATTTTCGTATTCCTCCAAAAGAAGAGGTTTCTCAAACCCAAAAATTTGTTTCATACAAAAACATAAAAATCGATAAGCAAAACAGCACTGTATTTCTTCCACTAAAGGGAGAGGGCATTGACCTTGGAGGTATAGCAAAAGGATACACGCTGGATAAAATAAACAAAATCTTGTCTAATTATAATATAAGCAAGGCGTTAATCAATATGGGGGGAAATATACTCACTTATAAAAAACCTCCAAACAATAAATATTGGAAAATTGGGATAAGAAACCCAAGAGGAGAAGGGATTTCTGGCATTATAAACATAACCGGCACAAAATTTATATCAACATCTGGGGATTACGAGAGATTTTTTATAAAAGACGGGATTAGATACTGCCACATTATGAATCCTTTCACCGGGAGCCCTGCAAATAAAATTGTTTCAGTTACCGTAATTTCCGACAAAGGCTATTTAGGCGATGCGCTCTCTACTGCTTTCTTTGTGCAGGGAAAAGAATACGCTTTGAAAAGTGCAGGCAGTTTTAACGTAGAAGTAGTAGGATTTGACAAAAACCTTGCGCATTTCCTATCAAAAGACATCGAGAATTTTGTTACATTTCAGAAATGAAGCAAGGGGACAGAATTATTTTCCTTATCCTATTGGTAGCACTTGTTATAGCCTCTATGCAATTTTTCATTCCAAACACTCAAAGTAAATCTATCGTTATAAGGAGCGACGGAATAGTGGTAAAAAAAATTTCTTTAACAAGAAACAAAACAGAAGAATTTAATATAAGAAGCAAGGAAGGTAACTTAATAGTGGAGATAAAAGCAGGCAGAGTAAGAGTTATAGAATCAACCTGCAAGGATAAATTGTGCGTAAAAGAAGGATGGATTGAAAAAGTAGGGGAGAGTATAGTTTGCTTGCCTAACAGAATTTCTATTTCAATTGTTGGAGAAAAAGAGAATGGCATCGATTCAATCACCTACTAAACTTAAAAAATTACTATATCTTTCAGTATTCATCGCTTTAGCCATCGTGCTGAACTTTGTTGAACCTCCAGTGTTTGCTTTCATTCCCGGCCCTAAGCTTGGCCTCGCCAATATCTCTACGATTCTCGTTCTCATAATTTTTGGGCCTTTTGATGCCGTTATTGTAGCATTTTTTAGGACAATAATAGGTGCAGTAGTAAAAGGCACACTGCACCCCATTCCATTTTTTACAAGTTTCCTCGGCGCAATAGGTGCAGCACTTATTATGACAATTCTCTATAAACCTACTAAGAAACTCTTCAGTATAACGGGGATAAGCACAATAGGAGGCATTACAAACAACACGATACAGTTTTTTGTCGTACTATACATCACAAGAAATACTGCATTCTGGTATTATTTTCCCATTTTAATCTTGCTCGGAGGCATTAGCGGCTGGATTATTGGAGTTATTGCTCAACTTGTTTATAATAGAATGAAAGGTGAAAAATGGAAAAGAGAAGATTAGGGATAATGATTTTATATATTTTTATTGGGGCAGTAGCAGGGACCGTATTAGGTATTGGTATGGGAAAAGTGTTCCCCTTTATGAACATACCTGTAGCATTCGGGCTTTCACCCTTCACGCTTCACCTCGTAATATTTGATATTACATTTGGGTTTAATCTTTATTTGAATGCAGGCACAATCCTGGGTATAATTTTATTTTTCTACCTATTTCTGATATTATGAAATTAATACTTGCATCAAAATCACCGAGACGGATTGAGTTCTTAAGAAAATGGGGCTTTGATTTTGAAGTAAAAAAATCCGATTTTAATGAAAAAATTCTTAAAGATCCAGAAGAAACAGCTGTTTATAATGCTTACGGTAAGGCAAAAGAAATTGCAATAAAGTTCAAAAATAAAACTATAATCGGGGCGGATACAGTAGTTGCTCTAAATGAAGAAATTATAGGTAAACCGCAAAATAAAGAAGATTTAAAAAAAATGCTTCGGAAAATTAGTGGCAAAACACATTTGGTCATAACTGGAGCTGCTTTAATAAAAGATTATAGATTTGTTACAAATATTTGTAAAACAGAGGTAACTTTTAGAAGAATAAGTAATAGTGAAATTGAAGATTACATCAGAACAGGGGAAGGTGACGATAAAGCAGGGGGCTATGCAGTTCAAGGGCTTGCCTCAGATTTTATAATAAAGGTAAGCGGGCTGCTGGACAACGTAATCGGTATGCCACTAATGGTTCTGAGGAAAATGCTTATAGAGATTGAGAGGTGAAAAATGGGATTATTTTTAAGCAAGG
>JALTHX010000204.1:0-2501 GCA_027076005.1 Caldisericaceae bacterium | reverse complement strand
TAGGGCTTGATGCAGAACATATATTCAATCATACACTTCCTTTTACTGATACAGCACAGAAGCATTGGGCATTCAACTTTATCAATAAAGCATATGAAGAAAAGCTTATGCTTGGAGATAAAGAAAACACTTTCCGTCCAGATAGCTTTGCAACCCGTGCAGAGATTGCAACAATACTTGTAAGGCTAAGAGGGTTAAAACCTGAAATACCAGAAGAGCAACTATTCAGTGATGTCCAGAGTAGTGACTGGTTCAATGGATATATCTATACTGCAGTAAAAGCAGGGCTCATCCAGGGATATCCAGACCATACGTTTAAACCTAATAAATCAGTAACCCGTGCAGAATTTGTAACAATGCTTGACAGAGCTCTATACAGAGAAGATATACCTCAGATAGAAAAGTTTGAAGGATTAAAAAACATTAAAATGTTCCCTGATGTAACAAAAGACTTCTGGGCATACAAATATATCCTTGAAGCTGCATTTCCTCATGTCATTACTTATGCAACAAGGGCTCCTATGAACATATCCATTCCTTCAAAAACAATCCCTGTCTACCTTGCATCAACTAAAACAGTAATCATATTCCCTGCTCTAAATATGACCGTTACCGCAATTGTCCCTGTAGACGGAATAATAAACGGCAAAGACCCGTCGGAAAGAAATGTATATGTGAAGATAATTAATAAAGAAAAACCATAAAGTGCTTTGATATAAATAAGTTTGTTAGCCAAAAATTGTAGAACGGAAAGTATACACCATTAAATGTATAGCGCATAAGGGTAATTAAGGAAAATTTATTGAAAGGGATAGTAAATTATAAAGAATGTTTTATTGTATCCTGAGGACCGGCTATCCAGTAAAATATTTTTAAATAATTTATAAAACTATTGACAGCCTTACAAGTTATAAATATAATAACCTGAAAATAGGAAAACGTCCTGGCCTTATCCTCAATAAAGGCCTATGTGTCTTTTTCTCTCTAAGGGAGCATCAGACAAAGGCGTGAGGAGAGGCTGGGGCAACTTTAAAATGGATATAAGAACAAGATCGCTAATTTTATTAAACAAATTTTTCAAAAAACCTGTTCATCCTTTTAACTTAGAGGATGCAGGGGTCAAAACATTTGCGGAATGGGAATTCGAACAATCAAAAAGAATTCCACAATACTACTTGCCTAAATTTAACTTATTATCGGAAATTAAAGGAAAAACTATTCTTGACGTTGGTGCAGGCGGCGGCGGAAAAAGTGTTTTTTATGCCCTTAATGGTGCAAAGGAAGTTGTCGGAATAGATATAGAAGAAGGATTTATTGAACAGGCAAACAAGTTTGCAAAGGAAAAAGGCGCTCGGAATGTAAAATTTGCCGTGCAAAATGCAGAGAAAACGGATTTTCCTGATAACTCTTTTGACGTATGCGTGATGAACGATGTGTTTGAGCATCTTGCACGTCCTGAAGCAGTGCTAAAAGAGGTGCACAGAATTTTGAAAAAGGGCGGTAAAGTATTCATAAATTCCCCGCCGTATTACCACCCTTACGGTGCGCACCTTTCTGATTTAATCGGTATCCCTTATGTGCATATACTTTTTCCGGAGAAGATACTCATTGCAGCGTATAAAACACTTGCTAAAAACACGCGGTCATACGAAAAAAGGGCGAACTTACGCTTTGGGGTTGTAAACGGAGAGGAACACATTACCTACATAAACCGAATGACAGTAAATCGCTTTGAAGATATTATGAAAAACAGAAATCCATTTAAAACTCGGCTTTATAAACTTATACCAATAAAAAACAGTTTGAAGTTTTTACTTAAAACTCCCGTTAGAGAAATGTTCGTCCGAATGATCGTTTATGTTGGAGAAAAAGATTAACAGTTTAACGTTTCCTTCACCATACGTGCAAATTCGAATACGTCTTCTTCAGTAGTTGCAAAGTGCGTCATCCAGCGCGCAATCCCTAAGTCCTCATCCCACATATAAAAGAAGGATTTTTTCTGCATATCTTTTATTTTGTTTTTGGGCAGTTTTACGAAAACGGCATTTGCTTCAACCGGGTAAACTACCTCTACACCTTTTATCTTTTTTGCCTCTTTTGCAAGGAGCTTTGCCATTTCGTTTGCGTGTTTTGCATTTTTCAACCACAGGTCGTTTTCAAAATAAGCAATAAACTGCGCTGAAACAAATCTCATCTTTGAAATAAGTTGCCCGCCTTGTTTTCTTATAAATTTAAAATTCTCTGCAAGTGTTTTATCAAAAAACACAACTGCCTCGCCTAACATCATTCCGTTTTTCGTGCCGCCAAATGAAAGGGCATCCACGCCTGCTTTACTTGTTATATCAGCAAACTTGCAGTTAAGTGCTGCGGCTGCATTTGCAATCCGGGCACCGTCCATATGGACAAGCAAGCCGTTTCTATGCGCAAAATCAGTAATTGCTTTTATCTCGTTAGGAGTATATATTGTACCAAGCTCTGTGCTCTCAGTAATGGAAATAACT
>JALTHX010000203.1:0-7525 GCA_027076005.1 Caldisericaceae bacterium | reverse complement strand
TTCAGAACTCATAGAATACCTCATCTGGTATAACACTGAAAGGCCTCATCACAGCCTCAATAATTTGTCACCTATGAATTTTATGATAAAATACTATTTGAAGTCTCAAATGTATTGGACTTATACACAGAGTTGAAATTTATTAATAAAATGCTAAAATATAATCGAACCCTGCGGAGTGCGTGCAAACTTAGCGAATTTGAGCCAACACATAATGTGCGGGGATGGATGTATGTTGAAAGTTGAAACGCGCAAGTGCTTCCTGGAGATATACCAAAATCCCCACTTGTTCGTAAGGACTCCAAAATCACTAAGTCACGGCCCTCGCTGGGGTTTAACTGAGGAGGTGTAGATGACGGCTCTTACAATTGCTTTGTGGGTGATTGCAACTGAAGTGGCAGTGGCAGTTGTTGTTTTACTTTTTATGTTTTTTAAGTTTAGCAAACAAACGAATGCTACGCTTGAGGAAACTCAAAATCTTGTTAAGTCTCTTGAAAAAAAGGTTGACATAGTTGGCGCAGAGTTCGAAAATACCGTGAAAAACACAAATGAAGCCACTGTACATTTAAAAAAAACTTTAAATAATGCGGAAAAGGCAACTTCTTTTTTAAATTTAATTTTGCCTATCGCTTCTGTCGTTTTGCTTTTCAGGGGCATTACGCTGCCTGTTACGGGTATTAATGTAAGTGCCAAGAAGGAGAAACAGAGCTCTACTTTATCTACATTAATGAATATAGGGAAATGGCTTGTTGCTTTACAGCAAGGTTTATCAATTTATAAAAAGTATACTAAAAATAGGGGAGGCAAAAGCAATGGAAGAAAATAAAACAGGTATTTTTTTAAGCGGTTTCCTTTGGGGGGCAGTTGCAGGATTTGTACTTGGAGTTTTGTATGCACCACGCTCCGGAGTTGAAACAAGAGAGATTCTAAAAGAAAAAACGAAAGAGCTTGGAGTAATTACAAATGACAAAATTGAGGAAGTGAAATCCCGCGGTAGAGATCTTCTCACAGGAAAAGGAATAGAAATTCAAGAAGAATCAACTGAAGAATAGTTGAAATTTTTAAACATTTTTGTATAATGTGTCTGCTGATTGGGAAGTCGTCTAATGGTAGGACGGAGGACTCTGGATCCTTTAATGATGGTTCGAATCCATCCTTCCCAGCCAGGTGGCGTAGTAGAACAGTGGTTAGTTCAGGGGGCTCTCAATCCCCAGACCAGGGTTCGATTCCCTGCTACGCTACCATATAATAAGGAGGAATAAGTGAAAATAGGAATAACGGGCCTACCCTCTGTTGGAAAAACTACTCTTTTTAGAGCTCTTATTGGAAAAGATTTTCAAGTTTCTTTTGACAAACCTAACATAGGCAGCGTAAAAGTTACTGACAGAGAATTGTACAAATTATCAGAAATTTTTAATCCTAAAAAAACAACCCCTGCAGAGATTACATTTGTGGATATTCCGGGGATCCCGACCGGCCTTGAAAATAAGAAAAGGCGAAACGAAATTTTCTCTGCAATAAAGAAAACAGATGCCCTTGTAGAGGTTATCGACTCTTTCTCCGGTACAAACGATATTGGAGATTCTATTGCAGCTTTTGATGTGGATCTTGTAATTATGGATCTTGATATTGTAGAAAAGAGAATAGAGCGTTTGCGCAAAGAGAAAAAAGACATAAAAAAAGAAAGGGAACTTTTGATTCTTGAGCGGTGCAAGAAAACTCTCGAAGAGGAAAGGCCTCTTTCTGAAGCAGGATTTACGGATAAAGAACTGAATGAAATTCGTTCGTTTGAATTTTTTACGTTAAAACCTATTCTTTATGCAATAAATGTATCAGACACCCTTATTAAAAAAAGCGAAGAAATTAGAAATAGTGTCAAAAAAAACATCAGTAATTTATATGATGTGATTGTAGTTCCTGCTGAATTAGAGCTGGAACTTTCCGAGCTTTCAAATGAAGAAAAGAAGGAGTTTCTCTCTTCTTACGGTTTGGAGAAACCCATTCTACCTGAGTTTATAGATGCCTCTTACAAACTTTTAGGATATGAAACTTTCTACACAGTAGGTGAAGATGAGGTAAAGGCGTGGACGATAAAGGAAGGCACAAATGCGCGGAAAGCAGCCGGTAAAATTCACAGTGACATAGAAAGGGGATTCATTGCTGCCGAAGTCGTCTCTTATAAAGATTTTGAAAGCGTCAACTTTTCGTTTAAGGACGCAAAAGCTAAAGGCGTGTTGAGAATTGAAGGAGAAAACTATGTGGTTCAAAACAAGGATATTGTGCACTTTCGATTTAACGTGTAAAATGTGAGATGAGAATAGCGGGTGCAGTAATTATTTTTGTAATTTTACTGTTGCTTATCGCAGTCCTTATCCTTATTCAATACGTAAAAAGACTTCGCAGGGATGACATTGCCATAGAAGCTATATATAATGCTTCCAGAAGGATACCGGAAATGGGGGGCAGAACAGGTTTTATAAAATATGTTTGCGAACTAACGAAAAATATTACAAGGGCGGACGAGTTTGTATATTTTAAATATAATGAAAAAAATAAAATGTTAATTCCCACATATGCAGAGAGCCCATATAAAGAACAAATTATGAATTCTTCTTTGAAACTCGGTGAAGGGTTTACCGGAAAGGTAGCTGTATCGAGAAAAGGAGGAATTCTGAATCACGCCAACAAGTCAAAAGTTTCAAAGCACGTGCCAAATACCCCGAATGAAGAGTCCTCCTTATTAGCCATGCCTATGATTTTTAATAGAAATTTACTTGGAGCAATTTTACAGGTTAAGCTTAGAGGAGGAGTGTTTAAACAAAAAGAGCTAAAGCTCTCTGAAATTTTTGTGAACATGGCTTCGGAATTTTTCTTCACTAAGGATTTGCTCCATAATGTCTGTGAGAGTGTTGTGCAGCTAATTGTTTCTCTTGTAAGAAATGTGGAGTATAAAGATCCATATACTGCGGGCCATTCCATAAGGGTGGGGCATTTTGCTGAAATTATCTCGCGCGGATTGGGTTTGGATGAAAAAACCGTTCTTACGGCAAAAGTAGGAGGGTTCCTTCACGACATTGGAAAGATTGCGATTGAAGACAAAATATTAAAGGAAAAATTTATCCTTGAGGATGAAGACTGGGAAAAAGTAAAAGAACATCCGCGGATAAGAGCAGAAATTGTAGGTAAATTTACGTTTCTGGATGATATGGTCCCTTGCATTTTGTATCATCACAAACATTATGATGGTAGTGGTTATCCTGAGGACATACATATCAATGGGAAAGAGATCCCTGTGTGCGGGCGTATTATCGCGGTTGCGGATACACTTGATGCAATAACCACGAGTAGGCCTGGTTACCCTGTGCGTTCTTTGCAATGGGCAATTATGGAATTAAATGAAAATAAGGGCTCGCAGTTTGATCCGGACATTGTAAAAGTGGTTATAGAAAATGGTAGCAAAATTGCAAAATTTGTGCGTAAAAGATTCGACATAGAGGATAAAAAAAACTATGAGGAAATTGCACAGATTCTTTAAATATCACTTTCTTGGGATTATTATTATTTCTACCGATATAATCCTTGAAACTGTTTACCTCTACAATGATTATGCAATTCACAGGAGCTGGTTTTTTCAGCGATACCTTAATAAAGAAGCGCTAATGCAATATAGTATAGAAATTGCTATTTTTTTATTGCTGTTATTTGGTGGAATTTTATCTGACAGAGGTAGGGTGAGGAGATTAGGTAGGATGGAAGGCTTAAAAGAATCACATTTTATAGATAGCATTGCTATGAAGATTTTAGAGGAGCCTTCCTTTAAAAAGAAATTGGAGATAGCTATTTCTTCCATTGGCAAACAAATTGAAATTTGTGAATCGGCTTTTATCGTAAATGAAGGTAAATACTTTAATTTTTATTACAAGAGTAATATTTCCGAAGATGATGAAGATTTTATTAAAAAGAATATTTTAAGCGCAGAGGATAAGTTAGATAGTGCACATAATAATGGATTTCTATTTTCAGAGGTACTCATTCACGATCTAAAGGGGTATATCATTTTAAAACCTTGCCACCACATTAATTCTACGCAGATGGAATTTGTAAGACTGTATAAAAGGATGCTTCTTCCAATATTCAGCAATGCACGCCTTATTATTGCTCTGAATAAGAGTAAAAGCAACGCTGAATTTTTGGTTGGCAGATATAAAATATTACACCATTTTATTGCAGATTTGCACAAATGCTCTACTGTTGAAGAAGCATATTGGAAGCTTTTGGGTGTGTCGCGTATGTTCTTTGGGATAAATTCCGCTACCGTGGTTGATGTTTCGGGAGAGAGAAGTAAGTGGCGCTTTGTTGCGATTAAAAACACGCCAAACGACCGGTTGAAAAAAGTGGAAAATGAAATAAAAAACTCTAATTACTACGGAACTATAGCCGGAGTAAAAGAAAAAAAGAAAATTATCTATGTGAAAGATACACGAGAAGATACTGAATGGATTCCAGCGCAAGGGTCTCCTTTATCCTGGGTTGGGATACCCATAACTGTTTATAATGAGGTTGTTGCGGTATTGAATATCGACGGAGAGAAGCCAAACCAGTTTACAGAAGAAGATGTTATTTTTGCACAGGCACTCTCTGATGTTACGAGCAGTATTGTAGAGAAACTTAAATATATGGAAAGGCTCAATATGAATGCCATAACTGATTCTTTAACTGGTCTTTATAATAAGCGTGAATTTGAAAAGAGACTGAAAGAAGAAGTGAATAGGGCAACGAGATATAAGCGAAAATTCTCTATTGCAATATTCGACCTGGACCGTTTTAAACAGTGGAATGACACATACGGACACGTTGAAGGAGATCATCTGCTCGCTTCCGTAGGAACTCTTGTTCTCTCATCAGTGAGAACGTCTGATATTGCATTTCGGTTTGGTGGTGATGAATTTGTTATAATGTTTCCGGAAACAGGCACGGAAGAAGCGGTTAATGTAGTAAGATCTCTCTCTGCAAAGTTAACCAAGCTTAATATTCGTGAAAGAGGTAATGTTAGTTTTTCAGCAGGCATTGCGGAATATAAATTCGGAGAAAATGCCGAAGACTTTATTCAACGTGCCGATAAGGCTTTGTATGAAGCTAAGGAAAGTAAAAAAGATAATATAAAAGTTACTGCATAAAGAGGTACCCTGTTTTCTGAAATCTTGCATAAAAATATTTATAAAATACCTTAAAAACGAAAGAGTTCGCAAAGCCTCAATTTATATGCTGTATAATTTGTGCTCAATGGAGTAGAAAATTTGCAAAAAAGTGTTAAAATAGTATGGAGGTAAATATGAAAAGCATAGGTATTATTGGTGGCTCTGGTGTTTACTCGCCGGAATTTATTGAAAATGCTAAAGAAATAAGTGTTAAAACGGATTTTGGTGAAATCTCATTGACTAAGGGCATATCGAACGGAAGGGGTGTATATTTTCTTACGCGCCACGGTAAACACCATACTATCCCTCCACACAAACTAAATTATAGAGGTAACATTATGGCATTTCATATACTTGGTGTAGAAAGGATTGTTGCAACTGCTGCCGTGGGGTCTATAAATAAAAATTTTTCTCCTGGCACATTTGTTATTCTGGACCAATTTTTAGATTTTACTAAAAACCGTGTGGAAACGTTTTTTTCAAAAGAAAAAGTAGTGCATACGGATTGCACCAACCCATACTGCCCGGAAATTTCCGCTACTATCAAAGATGCAGCAGCACATTTTGGATATCCCCATCATTTAGGTGGCACGTATGTTGCTGCTGAAGGCCCTCGTTTTGAAACTAAGGCAGAGATTAAGGCTTATGGTATTTTAGGCGGAGATGTAGTGGGAATGACAGGTGTCCCAGAAGTAGTACTTGCCAAAGAACTCGGTATGTGTTATGCCTCTATCGCTGTTGTAACAAATTTTGCAGCTGGCATATCCGACCATATGCTCTCTCACAAAGAAGTCATAGACAAAATGGCCGAACTAAACGGCAAATTGAGAAACATACTATCATTTGTTATTCCTAAAATTCCTGATGAGCGCCACTGCAACTGTGCAAAAGCACCTACGTCAGGATAAATAAAAGAAAGGAGATAGGTATATGAAGGCGGTGGTAAAAACAGGACAAAAAAGAGGGGCGGAGTTTATAGATGCCCCTAAGCCTACAATTGGGGAAAATGATATTTTAGTAAAAGTGAAGGCTGCTGCGATATGCGGTACTGACCTGCATATTTATCAGTGGAATAAATGGGCAGAAGAAAAGATTAATCCTCCGCAAATAATGGGGCATGAGTTTGCAGGGGAGGTTGTAAAGATAGGCAAAGAAGTTCAGAGAATCAGAGTCGGAGATTATATCTCTGCGGAAACGCATATCTCTTGTGGCCATTGCTATCAGTGCCTTACGGGACATCCTGAGGTGTGTGAGAGCCTTAAGATATTGGGTGTTTCACGTGATGGGGCATTCGCAGAATATATTGCGATTCCCGAAAAAATTGCTTGGAAAAACCCAGAGGATTTACCTGTAGAATTTGCTGCGATACAAGAACCTCTTGGAAATGCAGTAGATACAGTGCTTGTAGAGGATGTTGCCGGTAAAACCGTAGCTATAACAGGTGCCGGGCCTATTGGGCTGCTTGCTGTGGGTGTGGCAAGGGTATCGGGTGCAACAAAAATTATTGTTTCCGATCTCAGTGATTACCACCTCGATATCTCAAAAAAGATGGGTGCTGATGTTGTTGTGAATGCGACAAAAGAAGATTTTAAAGCAGTGGTTATGGAAGAAACAAAAGGGCTCGGCGTAGATGTAGGCCTAGAAATGTCAGGCAGTGAAAAAGCATTGCATGACCTGCTGTCTGTAATGACCCCTGCTGGAAGAGTGTCCCTTCTGGGGCTTTTTAGTAAAGACGATATAACAGTTCCATTGAATGATAATGTAATTTTTAAGAAATTGAGAATTTACGGTATAACGGGAAGAAGGATTTTTCAGACTTGGGAGATTGTTTCACGTTTTCTTAGCTCGGGGAGGCTTGACGTTTCACCGGTTATTACTCATAAATTCCCTTTAAAAGATTTTGAAAAAGGGATGCAACTTATGGAAAATAAACTCTCCGGAAAAGTTATTTTATATCCATAGGAGGTGATTCATATGAGTTTAAAAAAGGTTAAAAGTATATTTGAGGAACATTTAAAAAAACTTAAAGACCAAGGTACTTTAAAAGGCAAAGAGGCTGTAGTAACGGGGATAAAACCTGCAGAAAGCGAAAAAGGGCCAAGGTATTTTATAGAAGGTTATGAGGATAAAGAATTTCTTCGGATGAATGCAAATAACTACCTTGGGATGTCTTTAAAAAAGGACGTTATAAAAGAGGAAGAAGAAGCTGCGGAGAAATTCGGAGTGGGCCCGGGAGCAGTAAGGTTTATCAGTGGTACATTCAAAACTCACAAAGACCTGGAAAAGAGGCTTGCAGAATTTCATAATAGAGAAGATGCTATGATTTT
>JALTHX010000202.1:0-7616 GCA_027076005.1 Caldisericaceae bacterium | reverse complement strand
CCTCAGGCGGATGGTGCCGATATAGTAACCATTGAAGGCGTAGGTGATGTTGACCATTTACACCCGCTTCAAAAAGCTTTTGTTGAAGAGGGCGCTGTTCAATGTGGATTCTGTACTCCCGGCATGGTAATGTCTTCTCTGTATCTTCTTACTGAAAATCCCAATCCAACAGATGAAGAAATTCGAGAGGGACTGTCAGGAAATTTGTGTAGATGCACGGGGTATGCGAAAATCATAAAGGCAGTGGAAAAAGCAAGTAAAGAACTTAATGAAAAACATTAAAGGAATTTTGCTTTCCGCCGGCGAATCCAAGCGGATGGGCGAACTTAAGGCCCTGCTTGATTTAAACGGCGAAAGAATTATTAATAAACTGCTTAATGAATATTTAGAGTCTTTTCTTACTGAGCTTGTACTTGTTTTAGGTTATAAAGCAAGTGATATAAAACAGGCAATAGAAGTGGAAAGTGATAAACTCAAAACAGTTGTAAATGATGAATACAAAAAAGAAATGTTTTCGTCTATTCAAAGAGGTATATCTGCAATCAGTAAGGCTGATGCTATCTTAATCGGTTTAATTGATCATCCGTTTATTGACAAAAAGATTATAAACACTTTAATTCTTAACTATAAAGACGAGGAGATTTTAATCCCTGCGTTTAATGGACGAAAAGGGCATCCCATTATTATTCCATTTTCCTTGAAAAAGGAAATTTTATCACTTGATTCATTGAATCACTCTCTTCGCGATATAACCCATGAACATAAGGATAAAGTTAGAATATTAGAAATGCAAACGGATAAAATTCTTTTCGACATGGACACAAGAGAAGATTACGAAAGGGCACAAAAATATGGAGAAAATAAAAACTGAAGAGGCTATAGGAAAAATCCTTGGCGCTGATGTTACCGAAGTAATTCCTGGTGCTAAAAAAGGGCCGTTATTTAAAAGAGGGCATATCATTGCAAAGCCTGATGTAGAAAAGCTACTTTCTATTGGTAAACATTATGTATGGATTTTTGGTAAAGATGAGGGGTTTGTTCATGAGGATGATGCTGGCCGAAAAATGATGGAGTTGATTAAAGGAGATAATCTTTTTCTATCGGATCCAAGTGAGTCAAAGGTAAAGTTATTTTCTAAAACTGATGGAGTACTTCTTCTAAATAAAAAAGGACTTAAAGAAATTAATTTACTTAGAGATTCTCGCGTTGCTTCAAAAAGGCACTTTAGTTTTGTGAGAAAGAACACACCTGTTGCAATAGGTAAGGTAATGCCAATAGAAATATCAACACAAGAAATGAATGATATTGTGCAAGTTGCGGAAAAATACAAGCCCATAATAGAGGTTCTGCCAATAAAAACACATAAGATTGTTATATTGCCAGTAGGAAGTGAATTCATAGAGGGAAGACGGAAGGAAACAATGAGCTTCCGTATAGAAGAATATCTCGAAGAAATGAAGCAAAATGTATTTTTAAGAAAAATACTTCCCGACGATGACGATGTCATTAAAGAAGAAGGATTAAAAGCATTTGATTCCGGAGCCGATATTATCATTTATATGGGCGGAATGTCCGTAGACCCGGATGACAGGACAGTTGCGGGAATAAACAAAATGAACGTAAATACTGTTACATACGGTGTTCCTATGTGGCCTGGCACTACATTTCTTATTGCATACAAAGAAGGAAAGCTTATTCTTGGCATTCCCTCTTCTGCTGGGTTTGCAAAAGAAGGGACGAGTTTCCACAGGGTTATGCCAATTTTCCTTGCAGATTATAAACTCTCAAGGGAAGAAATATTAGATATGGCTAATGGAGGATTTATAGATGCAACAAATTTATAAAAAGATAGCAAAACTTATCGAAGAAGAGAGGGAATTTGTAATTGCAACAGTCGTGAATGCGGAATCTTCTACTTCCGGAAAAGTTGGTTTTAAAATGGTTATTTTACCTGACGGTAGCAGTTTCGGTACGGTAGGTGGTGGTATGCTGGAAAAAGATGTAGTTGAAAATGCAAAGGAGCTTTTTAGGACTCATAAAAATTTGTTTAAGAGATATATTCTAAAAGATGGGGACAACAGCTCCCTTGGAATGGTTTGTGGAGGGACAGTGGAAATATATATGGAGCATGTAGGAAGGAAGCCTCAATTTATAATTTTTGGTGCAGGTCATATAGGGCAAAAACTGCACGATATACTTTCTCTGGACGATACTTTCGAGCTAATCGTATCGGACAACAGGGAAGAGTTTGCAAACAGAGAAAATTTTCGGAATGCACTGGTTTTCCACCAAAATTTTAGTGAAAGTATTGGAGAAATGTCCATAAGAAACGGTGCATATATTGTAATTGTTACTGCTGGGGGAAAGGAAGATCCAGATATTCTAAAAGGACTTTATGAAAAAGGTATTGAATATGCATACATAGGGATGATTGGGAGTCTAAATAGAAAGAAGAAGTGCTTTGATAAAGCGCGGGAGTTAGGTGTTCCAGATAAGTTTCTGAATATGATTTTTGCGCCCATTGGGCTTGCTATAAATAGTGAAACGCCCTTTGAAGTTGCAATCTCGATTATAGGTGAGGCAGTAGCAGTAATGAAAGGAGTTATTAAAAAGGTAAGAACTGAGAAGGAGGTTCACGAAAATGATAAAGGAGCTTAATTATCATAGAGCTAAAACGTTGCAAGAAGCATTAGAGCTGCTGGACCAGCTTAAAGGTGACGTAAAGGTGCTTGCAGCAGGTACCGACCTTGTTGTTAGGCTAAAGAGTAATATGGTGAAAGAGAATCATATTCTTGATATTACCTCTATTAAAGAGTTAAAGGGAATTTATGCTGATGAGAATGAGCTTCATATTCTTCCCCTTACTACTCATTCCGAGATAGTAGAATCTGATAAAGCTCAGAGATATGCATCTGTTTTGCTTGATGCCTGCAGAAGCGTTGGGTCCCCTCAAATCAGAAACAGGGGTACAATAGGCGGCAATGTAGCAAATGCATCTCCGGCTGGTGATACAATCACTGCTTTGTTTGCTCAGGAAGCTAAGCTTAAACTCAAAAGTAAAAAAGGGGAAAGAGTAATTTCAGTGGAGGATTTTTTTGTAGGCCCAGGAAGAACAACTCTGCAACCCAATGAGCTTCTTGTTGATATTTTCTTTCCGAAGATGAAAGAGAATGAAACAGGATTCTTTAAAAAATTAGGACAAAGAAATGCTCTTGCAATTTCAGTAGTAAATGTTGCTGCTAAGCTTGAAAAACTAAAAGAAAAGAATAAGTTTCAGAGGGCTGTTGTGGCATTTGGTGCTGTTGCTCCAACTATAGTAAGAGGAAAAAATATAGAAAAAGCTTTAGAAGATTCTGTTGTTGATAGCCCCGAAAAGATACGTTATATTGCCCAGCTTGCATGGAGGGTGGTAAGCCCTATTTCTGACGTACGGGCTTCTTTAAAATACAGGCAAGATATGAGCATTAATCTTCTTTATGAGGGATTGTTGGAACTTTTCAATAATAATTGGGAAAGGAGGTAGGAAGTATGGGAGATTATAAATACATAGGAAAATCTGTTCCACGTATTGACGCTGCTGAAAAAGCTACTGGGCATATAAAATATATGTCTGACCTTTCTTTTCCTGATATGCTATGGGGAAAAATTGTGCGGTCCAAATATCCACATGCAAAAATCAAAAATATTGATACGAGCAAGGCAGAGCAATTACCTGGCGTTGTAACTGTTGTAACGTGGAAAGATGTTCCTGGCTTAAACGGATTTGGTATAGTAATACCTGACCAACCTGTACTTTGCGAGGATAAGGTACGCTACATAGGCGATGCAGTGGCTGCAGTTGCTGCTGAAACTAAAGAAATTGCAGAAAAGGCGGCAGAACTTGTCGAAGTAGAATATGAACCCCTCCCAATTGTAGATGACCCGATAAAAGCAATAGATGAAAATTCTCCAAAGGTCCATGAAAGTGGAAATATACACTTGCATACAAAGATTGTTCGAGGTGATGTAGAAAAGGGCTTTGAAGAGGCAGACTTAGTTGTGGAGAACACATACTATACAGGCAGACAAGAACATGCTTTTTTAGAAACCGAATCAGGAGTTGCAAAGCTTGAAGAGGATGGGACGTTGTCAGTTTATGCGGGTTCGCAGTATCCTCAGCGAGACCAGATTCAGCTTTCAAGGTGCCTTGCTTTAAATCCTCGGAAAATACGTGTGGTTTCATATCCTGTTGGAGGTGCGTTTGGTGGAAAAGACGAACTTACAATTCAACCGATTCTCGGTTTACTTGCCCTTAAAACAAAACGTCCTGTAAAAATTGTTTTGAGCAGGGAAGAATCAATCATCTCTTACTGGAAAAGGCACCCAATGACCTTGAAATATAAAACCGGTGTGAAAAAAGATGGGACTATTGTGGCAAATAAGGCAGAAATTTACGCTGACACGGGCGCATATGGTTCGCTCGGGGGCCCTGTGCTGAATTTATCAGTAGAACATGCTTGCGGGCCTTATAGAGTTCCGAATGTATATATTGACGGATATTGTGTTTATACGAATAACGGTGTTGCCGGTGCTTTTAGAGGTTTTGGTGTCCCTCAATCAACTTTTGCAATGGAAACCCAAATGGATATTATTGCTGAAAAACTTGGGATAGATCCTGTAGAATTAAGAAAGAAAAATGCATTAAGGAGAGGAGATACTGCTCCAATTGGCAATAAGCTCACCAGTAGTGTCGGAACTCTTGCCGTACTTGATGGAATAAAAGAAACGGATATATGGAAAAATCGTGATAGTCTGCAAAAATCAGATCCCAAAAAGCCATGGATAAAGAGAGGCATCGGTCTCGCACTGACGTACCAGGGCACAGGGCTTGGCGTCGGCCTTCCCGATTATGGTGGAGCAATTTTGAAATTCAGGGGAGATGGTGGATTTATAGTAGGCGTTGGTATAGTTGACTATGGCCAGGGAACCGGTACATCCTATGCTCAAATTGTTGCGGAAGCAATGAAATGTTCTATTGATAAAGTAAAGGTAATTTTGGGAGATACAGACCTTACAGAAGATTCTGGCCCTACAAGTGCCTCAAGAGGTGTTTACACAGGGGGGCGTGCATCTGTTATAGCAGCTGACAGAATGATGAAAATTCTAAAAGAAAAAGCAGCAAAAATATTGGATGTAGATAAAAATGACTTAATTGCTAAGAACGGAACTTTCGTCATTAAAAATCATCCAGAAACAAATCTTACGTATGAGCAGCTTGCCTTAGAGCTCATAAAGAAGGAATATCATCTCCCACAAACGGAAGGTTATTTCCTTATGCCTGTTGCCAACGTGAAAATAAAAGATGCCTTCGGACTTCCGCATCATATATTTGCTTACTCCGCGCACCTTGCGAAAGTGGAAGTAAATACTTTAACGGGTCAAACAAAAGTAACTGAGGGGGCAGAGGTTGTTGATGGAGGTATTGTAGTAAATAGGCAGGGCTTTGAGGCGCAAGTTGAGGGTGGATTCGTTCAAGGCCTTGGATATGGGCTTACTGAGGATACCAAAATTGAGAAAGGAATCTTTAAAACTGTAAACTTTTCCACTTACATTATTCCTACCGCAAAAGATACACCTGCAAAAATTCAAACAATACCTGTTTATGACCCCGAAGAAACAGGTCCATATGAGGCTAAGGGAATTGCAGAAACCGTTACGGGTGCGACAGCACCTGCAATCACCAATGCAATTCACAATGCTACCGGAGTTAGAATATTTAAAATTCCTGCAACAAGTGAGCTTGTTTATACTTTGTTAAAGGAGAATGAGAAAAATGAAAACTCTCATTAAAAATATTGATCTTATCTCAACATTTGGCAAAGACAAAAAAGAGATTAAAGACGGTTGGATATATATTGTAAGTAATGTGATAAAAGATATTGGGCATGGTGAGCCACCTGACCTTGAAAAGGACAGGGAAATTTCAGGCAAAGGTATGTTGTTTTTGCCGGGGTTTGTAAACACTCATCATCATTTTTATCAGTCTCTTTTTAGGGCTGTTCCAGAGGTACAAAGTGCTAAATTGTTTGACTGGCTTACGTTTTTATACGAGAAATGGAAAAATATTGATGAAGAAGCCATAATGATTTCTGCTATTGTTGCAACTATGGAATTGATAAAGAGCGGGGTGACAACGACAACGGACCATTTATACCTGTTCCCTAAGGGCCATCCTGACCTCATTGACGCGGAAATGGAAGGTGCGGATATTACTGGAGTTCGTTTTTATGCAACAAGGGGCAGTATGTCTCTATCGAAAAAAGATGGTGGTCTTCCCCCTGATTCTGTAGTGCAAACAGAAGAGGAAATTATAAATGATTCGATACGTGTTGTGGAAAAGTACCATGATACCTCTCCATTTGCGATGCATAAAATAGCTCTTGCTCCATGCTCCCCATTTTCTGTAACAAAAGAATTAATGAGGGAAACTGTAAAACTTGCGGAAAAATACAACTTGCTTATTCACACACATCTTGCAGAAACAAAGGATGAGGAAAAATTTTGCTTGGAAAAATTTGGGTTGAGGCCTGTGGATTATATGGAAAAACTTGGTTGGCTTAACTCCCGTGCGTGGTTTGCTCATCTTGTTCACCTTAATGATCAGGACATTCAGAAACTTTCAAATAATAATGTAGGAATGGCACATTGCCCCACATCTAATATGCGCCTTGGTTCAGGTATTGCCCCTGTTTTTGAAATGAAAAATACGTCTGTTCGCATTGGATTGGGTGTTGATGGCAGTTCGTCTAATGATACGGGAAATTTCCTTATGGAGATAAGAAATGCTTTGCTTTTACAGCGTGTGCGTTATGGAGCGAGTGCGTTGACGCCGAGGGAAGCGCTTGAAATAGCAACGATTGGTGGAGCAAAAGTATTGAAAATGGACAGGGAAGTTGGTTCTATAGAAAAGGGTAAAGCAGCGGACATTATAGGATTTAAGTTAGACAGGCTTGAATTTGCAGGTGGGCTTTCCGATCCCGTTGCGTCGTTAGTTCTTTGTGATGCAAAACAGGTTGACTTTTCGATGATAAACGGGGAGATAGTTATTGAAAACGGCCATTTTGTAAGGCTCAATGAAGAAGATTTTGTTAATAAACAAAATAATATATCCAAAAAAATACTTGGCTACTAATAATACATTTTTGCTATAAAAATTATACTTGATAGGGTTTATTAACTGCTTTTTAAAATCTATGTTTTCCTAATCAAATATGTTGACTGTAGATAGTTTTATGCTACAATTTCGGTATGGAAAAATTATTGAGTATATCTGAGGCTGCTAATGTACTTGGTGTATCCATATCTACTCTTAGAAGATGGGAAAAGGAAGGAAAGCTTATTCCTGATGCGCGTACTAAAGGAGGGCAGAGGCGCTACAGATTATCTACTCTGATACCTGAAACAAAGAGGAAGATGAACTACAAAAGGAAAACGATAGCTTATGCAAGAGTATCATCCAGCTACCAAAAAGAGGATTTAGAAAAGCAAAAAAGAGTATTAGAGGTTTTCTGCGCATCCAATGGCTGGGACTGTGAAATAATTAGTGATTTAGGAAGCGGAATAAACTACAGGAAGAA
>JALTHX010000201.1:7097-7701 GCA_027076005.1 Caldisericaceae bacterium | reverse complement strand
TTGAGAAGTCTATTGACCATATATCTCTAGGTATGTCATCTATAGAGGCCCATCTCGAAAAGATATATAACGCGGCAATTCTTCCAAAAAAAATAGGTAAGGAGGAAACAAGTCAACCCCTATCCTCCATAACTAGAGTATATACAAATATTCCAAAAGATAGAATTTCAGGGAAAATAGAAGTGATTGGAGGGGATTATAGAATATATATACCAGAAAATCGGAGTATTAAAATCAATCAGTACACGTTTAAAAGAATACTGAGAGATAACGTTCAAAAGCGTATAAGAGGTATCGATTTGGAAATAGAAAGCCAATCCAATGGAAAGATGATTCTAATAAATAGAAGTTCTGATATAGATGTGTTTTTGAACGGAAAAAAAGTACCTATTGGAGAGAAATCTTTTATTAAAGATTCTGATGTTTTAAGATTAGGTGATGTCGTCACGCTTAAATTCAGTATAGGGGGGAGCCATAAGGATGTATAAAGATTACGCATATCTCATTCTAACAATATTCTATATTCTAATGATATTATTTTTACCTTTGTTTTGGTTTGCGATTATAACTATAATATTTTCTATATTTTTTATAGCTATAGCGG
>JALTHX010000201.1:0-7087 GCA_027076005.1 Caldisericaceae bacterium | reverse complement strand
CGGCTTATCCAGAGAAGAAAAACACAGATCATAGCCCTGATAAAGAAACATTATATACTAATTTCTTAAAGAATGAAAATCTCGATGTTTATACAGGGTCAAAGATGGAACAAGGCATCACCCCACCTCAAAGGGTTGATGATGGAGGTAATACACGACTAATACACCAGCCATTTTTTGCTGACCAAAATCAGAATTTCGTTCAACAAAACACCGTGAATATCATGGAACAAAAAGTAGCTTCAGATATGGATAATCTACGATTTTTTGGGAGCGAAAAAAGACTTAGATTGGTGTCTGAAAACGAAATTTTAAGAGAACTTGAAGAGATAGGGTATGAAGATATAAGGTTTTGCGCAAAAGGAGGTATGGCAATCCTTTATACGGCTAAAGATCCGAATTTGAATTTCAAAAATGTGTGTATAAAAATTGCTTATTCCGAAACAAATCCCATTCAAATATGTGTTGACAAGCTAAAAAAAGAATACAGAATCCTAAGAGATTTAGGAGGGGTGCCTGAAGTGCCAGAATGTTTTTACAAAATAGAAAAAGACTCTATAGTAGGTATTGTTATGGAATATGTTGAAGGAGAGACGCTAGCAGAGTATATTAAAAATAATATATCTAATAATAAAATTATAGATATATTTATTATGATACTTACAGCATTAGAAAAAATCCATGATAGAGGGTATATTCATAGGGATTTAAATCCAAACAATATTCTAATAGCTGGAGATTCTCTAAAGATAATAGATTTTGGAACGGCTACTAAAAAAGATGGTACTACAGATAGTTATAAAAATAAGACTGTAATAATGACTGGCTTCTATGCAGCTCCGGAACAGGTAAGTTCTGATGCAGAAGCACTTGTACAGAGTGATATATACTCCATGGGAGGTATAATATATTATTGCTATATAAAAGAAGACCCAAAAAAATTTATCTGGTCTATAAAAAGATACGATTTGGAGAAAAAAGAGATACCCATGCCTATAATAGACATAATACATAAAGCGACAAATTTCAACCCGAAAGATCGATATAAGGATTGTAAAGAGATGTTGTTGGATTTAGAAAGGATTGAAAACAAAAAAATTTTATCTATCAAAATAATTGATAGAATAATTGACATTCAAGACGGCTTAACCATTACAAATGAAATGGTTGGGCTTAAGAAAGGTCCGTATAGAATTTTGGCTAAAATTTTATTTGATTTAGATAAAAATAAATATTTCATCGAGAGAGTAGACGCGGGTTCTCATATATATATATTATATGAAAATAAATTTATAAGAAAAGATATGTATTATCTAGAAGATGGAGATATCCTATCACTATCTTATAATAAAGACAAAAACCAGTATTTCCCAATAATAAGTTGTGAGGTGTCAGAATGATAAAAATAATAGCAAGATCTGATGTTGGAAAAGTTAGAGAACTTGATGAGGATTCAGTAGCATATCTCAATGCTCAGCATATACATAAAGGAAAGAGTAAAGAAAGAGCGCTTTTAGCCCTCGCAGACGGGATGGGAGGCCACTCTGCCGGTGAAATTGCGAGTAAACTTGCATTGGATGCAGTATTTGAAGTTCTAAAGGACATTCTGAAAATCGATAAAATCGAAGATAAAATTGTTAATGAGCAGATAATAAAAGCATATTTTGCGGCAGAAAATAATATTAGAGAATGGGCAGAAGAACATGGTGTGTCTTCCATGGGAACTACTCTAGTCATAGCAATAATTTTAGATAATAGCATATTTTTTGCAAATGTCGGAGATAGCCGTGGATACATTTTTGGCAAAGATGAGATTATTCAGACAACTTATGACGATTCCTTGGTCTTCTCAATGGCTGAAAACGGATTAATATCATTTAGAGATATAAAGATTCATCCTCAAAAAAATATAATTACAAAAGCCATTGGAGCTGTAAAAATTGATGCCCCACACATTGCAAAATATAATTTATATAAGGGAGATATTGTTTTACTATGTTGTGATGGATTATGGGAGACAGTAGATGAAATGGAGATGTTTCACATATTACGAAAGAATCCTATTGAAAAAAGTGCAGAAAAACTCTTGAACCTGTCTCTAAAAAGAGGTGCCTCAGATAATGTATCGTTTGTAATAGCAGAGTATAAATAAGAATCTTTGGGAGCAGAGATTCCCTCTTTCTCCATAATTAAAAAAGGTATCATCATGTCACGAGATATTTCAATAATCGCCGGCATCCTCGCCCCTCCCGTCACATTTCTTCTCATAGCTGTTGCCGTACTGACACATCCGTGGTTCTCTTTCACGGAAAATGCCCTCAGTGATCTGGGAGCGCTCCACACTGAGAACAACTGGATATTCAACGCAGCCCTGATTCTGGGAGGAATTCTTGCTACCATCTTTTCTGTTTATCTTCAGGGAAAGGGGAAAAACAGGCTTCAAAATGCCGGATATGCGGTCTTTTTAGTATCATCTATTTTCATGGCTCTTATAGGTGCATTTCCCGAAGATACTCCGGTGCATCTCACGGTCTCCGTCCTGTTCTATATCATGGGTGCCGTGGCGATGTGCATATCGGGAATAGGTTTTTTCCTCTCAAAAAGGAGATATGAGGCGGCAATATCCCTCATACTTGTGGCCTTCGGACTCTCAATAGCATTGGGAATAAAATGGCGCGGAATAGCCATCCCGGAGACCATAGGAGCCCTGGTCATAGCTGTATGGGTCTATATGGTCATATTCAGGGTTCTGGAGAACGACATCGCAGCACACAGGACACATTAATATACCGGGGATATTTCACGAGCATGCACGAAGTTATGGAAAAAGCGGAAGAGTATTTTCTCAACCTCATAGCGAGAATAGACGAGGGTGATGAGAAGGCTCTCCACGAACTCAAAAGCATGAAGAGATACATGGCCGAACTGAATTCGGTTCTTGAACTCATCGATGATGCAGATACCATCGAAACGATAAGGGGGAAGTTCGACACTCTTGAAAAGAGGTTTGACACCCTCATCATGGAGTTGAACAGGGTCGTCGGTTAATCACTTTACCCTTGTGGTCTCCAGATTCTTCGGAACGAGGGTTTCGATGTCATATTTTCTTCTGACAACATGAGCCATTTCAAGGGCCTTTGCTTCTTCGCCGTGGCAGAACACTATCCTTTCCGGTTCAGGAGTCAGTGATGATACATATCTTATCAACTGCCTTCTGTCAGAGTGCCCGGAAAATCCTTCCGATGTCTCCACATCCATCTTTATCTCCACGGTTATCGGCGTTCCTCTTTCCATAAGTGTTACATCTTTCCATCCCTTCTGTATCTTGTTGCCTACAGTTCCTTCAGCCTGATAACCGACGAATATCAGCGTGTTCTTCTCGTCATCCGCCCAGTGCTTGAAGTATTCCATCACCGGCCCCCCGTTCATCATCCCGGAGGTAGCGAGTACTACGGCAGGGTCAGGGTCTCCGATTATCCCTTCTCTCTGTGCCCCCGTCTCCACTCTGTGGAATATATCCGATAAGAAGGGGTTTTCCTGCTGCTGGAATATCTTCATCCTCAGGTCGCTGTTGAGATACTCCGGATATGCCGTGTGTATTGCGGTGGCTTCCCATATCATGCCGTCCAGATAAACCGGGATTTCAGGTATCTCCTTTGTCCTCATCAGCTCTTCGAGAACGAGCATCACCTCCTGAGAACGACCCACCGCAAAGACAGGTACCAGAATCTTCCCTCCCTTGGACACAGTGCGGCCGACGATCTCTTTCAGATGCCCGGTAGCTTCTCTTCTCGTAGGCTGAACATCGTTATATGCTCCGTATGTGGATTCCATTATGACCGTGTCAAGCCGGGGATACTTCACATTGGCGGCGTTGAAAAGCCATGTCCTCTCGAATTTTATATCACCGGTTACCAGCAGATTATATGCTCCGTTTCCTATGTTGAAATGTACCGAAGCGGAGCCGAGAATATGTCCTGCATTATGAAGCGTGAGCTTTATGTCCGGTGCGATATCCGTGGTTTCCTTGTATTTCAGCGGTATGCAGTGCTTAACGGCATTTCTTATGTCCGCCGATTGATAAGGGCTCCTGCGTCCTTCTCCGAAGGATACTTTGATGTAATCCAGCTGAAGCAGTGCCATGAGGTCTCTCGTAGGTGGTGTGCAGTATATGGGGCCGTCATATCCGTATTTGTAGAGTGCAGGAATAAGTCCCGAATGATCTAAATGAGCATGTGTCAGGACGACCGCATCTATCGAATCAAGCGGCTGGACCTCCGGAACATCCAGAAAAGGCGTCATTTTCGAAGGGTCCGTGGAAACATCTACGCCTACATCGATGAGGACTCTGCTGTTCTTTGTCATAAGCAGGGTAGAGCTCCTTCCCACTTCCCTGTAACCACCGAGCGCCGTGAACCTTATCCAGTATTCTCCCTTTTCTATACTGTCTCTGTTAAGCCTCTTTCCAACCTTGAGAAGGAAGTTTCTTCTTTCCTCGGCCACTATCCTCATATACTTTCTTATGTCTTCTATAGTCTTCGACCGAATTGGAGGTGTTCTTATGACAGTCGGTGCCCAGCCAGTCTTTCTCTTTATTTCGTTGAGAAGCACTCCTTTTTTTCCTATTGCAATCCCGGGAGCCTTTGCTTCTATAGTAACCTGTCCGATATCTCTGTCAAAGTGAAAATCCGTTATCTCGGCTTCGTCCGGAACGATGTTTCTTATCTCCACCTCCGCATCCTCCGGAGGCAGGGTTATGGAAGGGTCTGGTCTTATTCTCACTCTTTTCTTCAGCACCTTTGCCAGCTTGTTCACTATCTCTTCGCTCTGTGCAAAAGCTCCTATGTCCCGGGTATAGATTACTATCGCCGGACCTTCGAAGGTTATGTCGACAATATCGACCTGTCCCGAGAGTATCTCGTTTATAGCCTGTCTGGCATCTCTGAGTACATCATCCGCGCTCATGAAACCAATTCCTTACTGCAAAATTCTTTTTTTGATTTTCTCGACATCTTCATCGGAAAATCTCTTGAATCCCGATTTTTTGTCTATTGTAGCGAGGTTCAGCCCGTCTCCGGAGGCAGAATCCCTTTTCATGGCCATGGAAATGGCTCTCACCGCAAGGTCCGCACCCTCCTTGATGGACATTCCCTTCTTGTAGTGATCTTCGAGAACTCCGTAAACATAAGGTGAGCCCGAACCCGTGGTAACATAGTCATCTTCTATGGAACCTCCGGCAGCATCCAGCGAGAACACATGCGGCCCTCTGTCATCCACTCCCGCAACTATCAGCTGCACCCAGTATGGATAGTAACTTCTTCCGTTCAATATGTTTGCCATAAGTGTGGACGCACCGTTTACGGTAATCGGCCGGGAGTTCTTTATTCTGTATAGCTTTACTTCTGCGGACAGGTACCTTGCGAGAACCTGTGCATCCCCCACGAGACCTGCGACGGTCATCCCGATATGCTCGTCTATTTTGAACAGCTTGTTCGTTCTTTTATGAGCTATCAGAGTACCCATGGTGGCTCTCATTTCCGTAGCCATAACTATGCCGTCCTTACATACCATCGCCACAGTGGTGGTCCCTTTTTTCAGTTCGGGTCTATCTTCGTTCATGTTATCAACCTTTAATCTCAGTTAATTTAGGTTTCTCCCTGTATTACAGGAACTTCCTAAAAGTGCCTGATTGGGCATCTTTTTTTGGTATTTAAGAATTTCGGAGAGCTACTTCGGAGCTATGCTGACCACATTGTTTCCTCTGAGTATCACCTTACCCAGCCTTCTCACCCGCTCCTGGGTGGTCTCTTCGGTATCTTCGAGAACCATGTTCATATAGTCGTCAAAGCCTACCAGCTTTCCTTCCAATACCCTTCCGTCCTTTAGCAAAAGGGTTACTCTGTGATTCATCGACTGTTCCAGCAGTGTGTTGGGCATTACCATGTATTTCCCTCATGGCCATATATTCTACTCGGATTTAAACTTTTTGCAGGTCATGGCTTCATTGTCTTATACACCCACATCTGTCATATATAAAGGAAACTCAGAGACATCAAGTTCGCCAAAATCCTGAAAAGGAGCGCGGACATGGTCAAGGTTGCGAGAAAAAAAAGAGGAGGATGGACTTCATAGTGATGTGAGGATTGCGGCATATATGCCGATGATGATTGCCGCCGCGAGCGACATTTTCCAGACGCTTTCATTTCCCGGTTCGGAAACTCCTAACCGAAGACCTCCGGTAAGACTGAAAGACCTTTTGTGGCTGGGAAGAGACGGCTTTATACCTTCGATGCTGAGTTCATAGTAATACACCGGCCCTATGACAACGACCATTACGCCAAGTACGGCGGCTTTGGAGGCCTGATACGCACCGAAATAGGGAAGTGCGTACGCCTGAGAGCTGAAAGGATACATGAACGCTATTCTCCCGCCTTCTATAAGGTCAAGCGACATGCTGAAGATGAGTATCGCAAAGGACACGGCGCCAAGCCTTTTTGCTTTGTCGGAATTCCTGAGATATCCGTACGCAAGCAGTGAGCCTGATATCACATAGATGAAGAAGAGGCTGTGAAATCCTTTTATGCCGTCATAATAGAGGGGAAGGAGATGGTCGGAGTCCATAAGTGCGGGAAGCAGTGAGAGACCGAAAATCTCCAGTTTTCTCTCACGGATACATAGCATCCAAGCTATGATAAGGGCGAAAAGCGTATGCATGGTTATATCAAGTATCCCCTCGACACCGTTCATTTCGACCACTCCCGTTAATAATTGGGGTCCCGCCTTATATAAGCTTTACCCCGAAAGGTAACAAAATGCGATGCCGCAGATCCGATTTTTCGTCAGCGAAACGGCTTTGGGACAAAATTATTTGGTGGGCAATTCTAGGGCTTTACAATCCTCGGTACTGTCCTAATTTATACCGCAAAATGATACATCAAGAAATCCTGCCATGTCCACAAGTGGTTCGTTAACCCTTCCATCATTGCAGGTGAAGTCTTTCTCTTTATGCATGCATATATCCATGCGTCACCTTCTTCAGCCCGAGCTGAGCTTTCACGCTCAACTTTCTTCTGTTTTTTTTAACCGT
>JALTHX010000200.1:0-2572 GCA_027076005.1 Caldisericaceae bacterium | reverse complement strand
GGTATCGCTACTTCTACGGTCGTAGCCAGAAAATTGGAAGAAAAACTTGCCGAGAAAGGCTTCAATGTAGAAACACGCCAGTGCAAGGCATCGGAAGTGGAGAATAGACTGGAGGGAGTAAATCTTATTGTTACTACTACCCCTGTTCCAAACGATCTGGGGCTTCCAGTTATACGCACTCTTGCTTTTTTAACAGGCATAGGAGAAGACCAGGTTATAGAGGAAATAACAAAAAAATTAGGAGGTGCAGTCTGAAGAAATCTTTGAAAAGGCAGTAAAAATTTTGAAAGGAGGGATAAACAATGAATTTAAACACTATCATTAGTGGGTTAGGAGTAACTGTTTTATTACCTATTGTAATTTTTATCCTGGCTTTAATTTTTAGAATTAAAGTCCAGAAAGCTTTTAGGTCTGCTGTGCTTATTGGTATTGGTTTTATAGGAATTAACTTGATACTGGGGTACTTTTTAAACAATTTAGCCCCAGCTGCAGGTAAAATGGTGAAATATACCGGGGTACATCTACCTATTCTTGATGTAGGATGGCCTGCTGCTGCTGCAATTGCATTTGCAGGAAAAGTAGGACTATTTGTTATTCCTACAACAGTACTTGTAAACTTTTTGATGTACATTTTTCATTGGACGGACACAATAGATGTTGATGTGTGGAACTACTGGCACTTCGCTTTTACCGGAGGACTGGTTTATGCACTTACAAACAATATCTGGCTCGGAATAATAGCTTGTGCTATTGATGCTGCTTTAGTTCTTGTCCTTGGCGACTGGACCGCACCCGCAGTCCAAGAATATTACAAACTACCGAATATATCAATTCCTCACGGTTTTTCAGCTGCATATGTGCCAATTGCCATACCCTTGAATTGGCTTCTTGACTTATTTCATCTGGATAAAATTAAGGCAGATCCCAAAACACTCAGGAAAAAATGGGGTATCTTCGGTGACCCTATTATTATCGGATTAATTCTCGGTATAGTCGTCGGTTTTTTAGGTAATATGAATGTTCTCGGCACTTCAAAAGCATGGTTTAATATTTTAAAACTCGGAATGGCAATGGCCGGCGTTATGTATATTTTCCCGAAAATGGTGGCAATACTTATGGACGGACTTATTCCGATATCCGAGGGAGTAAGAGACTTTATGAAGTCAAGAGCTTCTAAAAGAAAATTCTATATCGGACTTGATTCTGCAATTCTTGTCGGAGACCCTGCTGCAATTGCATCAGCAATGATACTCGTACCAATTGCTGTTATCTTAATGGTACTTATTCCACAAAATCAGATGCTTCTTGCTGTAGACTTAGCTGTACTCCCGTTTATGGTGGTTATGACAATTCCTATAACAAGAGGAAATGTTTTGAAAACCGTTATCATAGGAACATTTATCATTTGGGGAGGGTTATTAATTGGGTCTAATCTTTCTCCGTTATTCACAAAAGCAGCTATTCAAGCTCAATTTAAAATGCCCGCTAGCACAACTCAGATTAGCTCAATTTGCGACGGCTCTAATCCACTAAGTTGGATGATTACTAAACTTATGAACAGCGGAATAGGTATAGCAATATTAGTCATTATATTTGCTGCTTTCGTTTACTTCTACAGAAAACACAGAAAAGCATGGGAGAAGTTGGCAGGAGCTTCTAAGGAATTCTTAAACAAAACGGAATAATTTGCTCGGCTGAAGAGATGAATTACAATTACTCGAAGTAGTTCATCTCTTCTTTATAGGAGAAAAAGATGAAAATAAATTATAAAAATTTACCTAAGGAAGAAATATCCCCGGGAATATTCAGAATATGGATTTTCGACGAAAGAGCAGGTACCAAAAATTTCTTTATGAGGTTATTCGAAATAGCGCCCCTAAAAGAAACTCAAGCCGATAAACATCCTTATGAACATGAAATTTTTATACTAAAAGGAAAAGGAGTGGTAGAAATTGACCATGATAAATTCGAAGTAGTATCAGGAGATGCTGTATATATCGCCCCAAATAAACTACATCAAATTAGAAATACAGGTGATACACTTCTTCAATTTATCTGTATGGTGCCTGGTTCTTATAGAGAATACAAAAAGAATCTCGCTTCAAAAAACGTAAGGGGGAAATAACTATGGAGCTCACTAAAGCAGATAGAAAAGAGATGTTAAGAAAGATGCTTCTTATAAGAGCATTTGAAGAGGAAGCAGAAAAATTATTTATGCGAAATTTAGTACACGGGACAATGCACCTCTCCATCGGAGAAGAGGCAGTGCCGGTAGGGGCAATATTTGCCTTGCACAAATCGGATTATATCTCCTCTACTCACAGGGGCCACGGCCATATGATTGCAAAAGGTGGGGATATCAAAAAGATGTTTGCTGAATTTTTAGGGAAAGAAACGGGATACTGCCACGGAAGGGGAGGCTCTATGCACATTGCCGATTTTAAGCTGGGCAATCTCGGCGCTACGGGAATTGTCGGAGCAGGAATTCCCATTGCAACAGGTGCAGCATTAGCAGTTAAGATGAGAAGAGAAAATAATGTAGTTTTATGTTTCTTCGGAGACGGTGCTGCAA
>JALTHX010000199.1:0-2573 GCA_027076005.1 Caldisericaceae bacterium | reverse complement strand
TTTATCAAATGGGCATAATTTTTTTCCTTTCTTTTTTGTTAGATGAATTCTCTTTGCTCTTTTGCTCGCCATTATTACTATGCTTCCCTGCACGTAGTCCTGCCTGAACTCAAATACCATAATAAAATTATCCTATTTTGCTTTAAATTGTTTTACTCTATTCTTGCTAAACAAAAGTTTTTTAGAGACAGTAAAATTTACACATAATTGTCCAAGAAGATTTATAAAGTGCAGATAAATGATGCCAAAATAGGTGATAAAATGGAAAACCCCAAAATAACGATTGACGTACGGAATATGCCAAGCGTCGCCGACAGGCCCAAGAAAGTTTCAGCTGAACTTGATAAAATCAAATCTGGGGAGTACGCTGAAATAGTAGCAGATGATGAGAGAATGCTCCAGCTCGCGCCTCAAATGATAAACTCCATAAAAAAAGCCGACTTTATAAGGTCCTGGAAAGGAGACGATGGATTCTACTACACTCTCATTAGAAAAAAGTAGATGTTGGAAAGTATTTATAGATATGAGGGCATTATTTGAGTGAAGGCAGCAGCATGATTAGTAGTTTCCTGAGCAGTGCATTTTTCTGGGTAGCTCTCTATTTGGTGGGCTATGTAATATCTATCCTAATGTTAGCTTTGTTTGGTTTCGAAAAGATTGAAGAGAAGATGCCCGCATATTTTCTTAGAATATTTATTTTTCTGGTCTTCGTATTGCCTCCTATTGTATTACCATTTACCGAAGGGCCTAAAATAGCGGCATTTGCAACAACTCTCCTGCTTATCGGAGCTTTATTTGTAGGGGCCGCTCTTGTGATTAGATTAATAGCGCAAAGGCAGATAGGTGTGCTGCCATTTAGAGCCAAAGAGGGGCTGGTTACGACCGGCATTTATGGATTTGCCAGACATCCTTTGTATCTCAGCAACGGGTTATTTGCAATTGGCATTGCTCTTTTATTTGATTCGCTGTATGCCTTCTTATTTTCAATATTATATACTCTTCTTTATTTGCCTGTTATATATTTTGAAGAAAAGGACCTTTTGAAAAAGTACGGAGATGAATACAGAAAATATAAGGAGAGGACTGGGCTGTTATTCCCGAGAAAAGTATGATGCAGCGAGCTTACTTTCTCATCTCTTTTTTGAATTTTTCAACAAGAGGAACTGGAAAGGGGTCTACACCATAACTTAAAGCTAAATAATAGCTTGCCCAGTCCCCTGCATGCGCTCCGTAGAAAATCTGCTCGCACAAATTGCCTCCCTCAAGCTTTATTCTTACAACTCTGTATTTTTTTCTGAACAGTTTTTCGAAAATGTTTATTCTTTTTTTGATTCTCTTTTGCTCCTTTCCATTTTCAAAAATTAGAAACGTGTATTTTGCAACTGCATTTGTGAACCCGATCATCTCGTTGTGGTTCAACTCGGGAAACACGTTGAAAAACGACTGCGTTTTTGCGTTTTCATTGAATTTTATTTTTACTGTTCTCGCAGTTAGTGATAAAAGATGGGCTTTTATGTCCCATTAAAATAGCCAACTCAAGCTGACTCATCCCTTTTTTCTCTCTATTTCTTTTGATGTTTTGTCCAATAGATTTATTGCATGAGATCCTCCCATTCGGACACCCCGTACGATTTGTATTCGGACAGCCAGATCATTCTATTCGGACACTTAGGATGATTTGCATTCGGACATTTTCATAAAAAATCGTACGAAATTTAATAAGTAGAAAAATCTCTAAAATTTAAGCTACACTTTTTTGTAAAAAAGGTGTAAAAATGGAGAGGATTTCTATGAAGAAAATCAAGGAGATATTACAGTTAAAATATATAACAGATATATCAGTAAGAGCAATAGGTAGAGCAGTAGATGCTCCAAGATCAACAGTATCAGATTATTGTAAAAGGTTTGAAAAAACTGGATATACAATAGATGAGATTTTAAAGTTTGATGAGGATAAAATTTATCAGCTTCTTTTCCCTGAAAGAAGTGCAATAAAGATAGAGAAACAGAGACCACTTCCAAACTTTGCCTATATCCATAAAGAGATAGCTAAAAAAGGTATAACCTTTGAATTGCTGTGGATAGAATATAAAGAACAACACCAAAATGGTTACGAAATTAGCCAATTTAAAAAACTCTACTACAAATTTAGGAATAAGATTAACCCCACAATGAGACAAACATATATACCAGGTCATCAAATGTTTGTTGATTATAGCGGACTTACAGTACCTTATCATGATAGTAAAACTGGTGAAGTTTTTAAATCACAGATATTTGTAAGCGTATTAGGAAGCAGCGGTATCGTGTTTGTAGATGCAACACCTTCACAAAAACAAGAGTACTTTATAAAGTCACATATCTTAGCTTATGAATTTTATGGAGGAGTGCCTAAAGTAAATGTGCCAGACAACTTAAAAAGTGCCATTATCTCAAACAATAAAAAAGGAATCGTAGTCAATGAAAGCTATGGGGAGATGTGTCGCCACTATCATTGTGCGGTTGAACCAGCAAGACCGAGAAAGCCACAAGATAAGGGAATAGTTGAACAAGCAGTACAAGGGATTCAGAGA